>JAQUSH010000053.1 GCA_028715225.1 Candidatus Aenigmatarchaeota archaeon
GGTTGGTAGAATTGAAACTGGAATATTGAAACCAAACACAAACATTATCTTTGAACCATCTGGTGTTAAAGGTGAAGTTAAAACAATAGAAATGCATCATGAAATGGTTTCAGAAGCAAGACCTGGTGACAATGTAGGTTTCTCTGTAAGAGGAATCGGAAAAACTGATGTTAAAAGAGGAGACGTTGCTGGTCCGGTAGATAACCCACCAACAGTTGCAGCAGAATTCACAGCACAGATAATCGTACTGCAGCATCCAAATGTTATAACAAAGGGTTATACGCCAGTATTCCACGTACACACATCGCAGACAGCATGCAAGATAATTGAAATCCAGAAGAAACTAGATCCAAAGACAGGTGCTGTTCTACAAGAGAATCCTGACTTTATCAAAGCAGGAGACGCAGCGATCATAAAATGTGTACCAAACAAGCCTCTAGTGATAGAAGACAGCAAAACATTCCCTGAATTAGCAAGATTCGCTATCAGAGACATGGGTATGACTGTTGCAGCAGGAGTTTGTTTGAGCGTAACACCAGCAAAGAAGGGATAATACCCTTCTGACCTTTTTCTTTTTTCTTACAAATTAGCGGGAGCTATAGGGTTTAAATCCTTTTCTAAACAAAACTAAAATATGTATCGGATAAACAAAGTTAAAACTGGAAAACTTGGTATTATGGTAGAAACTGATGAAGGAGTATATGTTTTTCCTAAAGATAGTGAAGTAGGAAGACGCGCAGATGAAGGAAGACACCTAGAAGTTATTGATATCGGCAATAATGAATATGTTGCAAGATTATATGTTAATGTTACAAAGGGTAAAAGAAAAGTAGGGGAAACAACAATAAAGATATCTACAAAGACTAAACAAGACAAGTTATTTTAGTTGTATATGGGTTTAAATCTTTTTCTGTTCAATTAATTTTATGAGAAAAGCTTTACCAGCGAAGGTTCAGATGGATAAGCGCGAAGAATTTCTGAAAGGAATCGCTTTACATGTCGATACTTTACAACCGCTTTCTTCAAGTTGGAGAAGATATGGTAGCGATGTAAGGGAAGAGCTTCCAGACGGATATGTCAAGCTGAAAGATTATCATGGGTTTGATATAAAATATATGCCTTTAGCAAGAGATTGTGAAGCTAGAATGATTATTGAATACAAAGGAAAACAAGTTTTAAGCATGATTCGAACACATGGGTATGGAGAAATGAAATGTTGGGGCAGACCCTCATTTACTGATGTACAGGTTGAGGACATTATTCCTGGAAATTGGGAGAACGAATTCAACAAGATTCTTGCAATGGGTATCAATGATGCACCTGGTAAATATTATGATAAAATAAAAAAATCTGCAGAAACGGCAGAAAATAAGAGAAGAGCAGAACAACACAAGAGAGATAACAGAGAAATGGCATTGCGTCAGAGAGAAAATAGAGCAGTCAGATTAGGTTTATCACGATGAATTTTAGCTAAACAATAATCTATTTAAACCTTCAATTGTCTTATTAATTCTATGCAGAAAGCAAGAATCAAACTTTCAAGCACAGATCCTGTTAAGATACAGCAGGTATGTGATGAATTAAAGGCGATATCTGAAAAGTTTGGAATAGTCATGAAAGGACCGATTCCGATGCCTACTAAGAAATTGAAAGTTACAACAATGAAGACGCCTTGTGGCGATGGTACAGGTCATGGAAACGCAACCTGGGACAACTGGGAAATGAGAATACACAAGCGTGTTATTGACATTTCTGCAGATGAACGAACTTTAAGACAAGTTATGCGAGTAACAGTTCCTGAAGGAGTTCAGATTTCTATACAGTTAAAGGATTAAATTAAAACATCCAGTCTGGTAGTTTTTCTATGGTATCTTGTTTTTGTTTGCCTGTTGCTGCTTCCATTGAAATACTCTTTTCTTTATCACGCTGTTTTTCTACCCAAGGAAGTATTATTTTAAATGCCTCTTTCGCGAATGCATCATAATACTTGACCACTTCATTTTTTTCAACGCCACCGAATTTGGCCTGAAATTCATTTGCTGGCATTGTTCCATTTCCTTCTATGTTTGTATATATTTTACCCATTACTGCAAAGTCTAAAGAATCCAAAGCAGCTGCAAGGTTATTTTGTGGTGCCTTTCTAAAGTCATCTTCATTGAGATAGCCACGGGCATAAATAATATTCTCTAAAATACATTTAGTAAATTCAATCGGAATTATATGGCAAGAGATCGGTTTAACGCTGTTATCCATTGATGTGCCTAAGCCGGCAACAGCAATTTCAACACCAGATAATCCCTTGACACTAGTTTTAGCAAGCATTTTAAGTGCGTAATCCCGCATTCTCCCCACTTTATCTATACGTGCATATCCATTTTGGCATACTATATTTGCATGTGTCATATCTGTTAATAGTTTAGCGTAATCGTGCAAAGAAAGTTTATCCTTTTCAGCAAATGTTGTCATAAGGTATATATTGATTAGAAAAGAATTTAAACTTATTGCCGAGTTGGCCCAGCGGTACGGCGCAAGCCTGGAATATATCTCAGAAAGCTTGTTCCCTTCGGGGTTCGGGAGTTCGAATCTCCCACTCGGCGCCATTTAAATAATTCTGAAATGCTATTCTGCTTATGTTTGAAAATGAGATAATGGTTGCTATCGCCAATATTGTTCCGACAACTGAGCAGATCGGCGGAATAACACTTGGTCTTTCATTAGGGATGAGTCCTTTCACAGTTTTATTAATATCATTAACAGTCAACTGTCTGTTATTCTTCCCGATTTATTTCGGCCTGACATTTATGCACAACAAATTCCTTTACAAAATAAAACTATTTGAAAAGTATCTGCAGAGGATACAGAAGAGAGGTAAACCACTGGTCGATAAATATGGTTTCCTCGGACTTACATTGTTCATAGCAATACCTACTCCTTTGACAGGAACATATACCGCGTCAACGTTAAGCTGGTTCCTGAACCTTAACTGGAAGAAAGCGTTCTTAGCAATCGCTCTAGGATCTGTGATAGGCGCATTGGTGATATTTTTCGGTTATTACGGACTTTACAATATACTGAAGACAATGTTTTGATTTAAATCTCTTTCTGACAATATTATAGTATGGTTAATTTAGGTTCTGATAAACTGATTAGCAGAAGAGAGGTAAGCAAAAAAGAGACGCGCGAATACAGAGAATTTCTAAGAGTATATGATTTTAATGAAGATGAAGTAAGAAGAGTAGGAAACGTTGAACAGCAGTTAAGGGGGCAGCTACTTCTTGAAAAGGGCCATGTTACCCAGAGATATATCCCAGACCCAATACTTGGTATGAATGCAGACTGGACACTGGAATTTGATTCATTATCCGAGGAGCATGATGATCAATACAAAGGAACTGTTACACTGGCAATTGATATTGAAAGATCAACACAAAAGAAAAAGATATACGTATTTGAAAACACAGTTGATGATACAGATGACAAACGTTTCAATATTGATATGAAAGGAAGAGCTGGAAAATCAAAGCATTCTATAGCATATGAACTATGGGTTCAGGAACAGCTTCCTATATTATTGCAGCAAATACCAGCATGTGATGAGGTTGCCAGATTATGCGAAATAGCTGGAGTAGAAGAGATGCTACTGCAGAAAAGATATAATATATTCTTAGATGATTTCAGAGCATATTATAATGAAATATTGAAGAATGATAAATCACTTAAAGCAGTTCAGAGAAAATCAAAAGCCATCAACTGGCTGATAATGCGCAGCAGACTGTTCGAAGTGAAAGAGGTTGCAGGAGAATTAGTTACGTTATTTAGTAATATTTAAGCATCCAGTGATGCGTTTAAATCTTTTTCTACTGAATACATTTTATGCGAGAACTAATAGACCCGATACAGCAGGCATTTGAAAAGAGAAAACATGCTGTTAAGAAAGTTGATGGTGGAACAGAACTTCTTTGCGTAGATTTCAGAGGAACTATGATGGAACAGGATATAAGAAAAAGAACAGATCTGCCACAAGATACTACAACAGGAGCCTATCCATACAGATTCAAGATTGATAATAAATCACTTGATCCAGAAGAAAGAGCAGCTAAAGGATTGCCGGCATTTGATTTTTCTGATAGTAAAGCAATATTAAAGTCACTTGGTGAACAGGGCAGCTTTGACATGCCGCTTTGGATATTAAGGAAAGCAGGTAGACCATTGCGAGATATATTGCAATTCGATCTTGCGCTTACTTTCCAGAGCAAAGGATGTAATCTGCACGACTGGACAGATGAGGGTGGCTGCACATATTGTTTTGTTGATGCACAGAGTAATAATCCAACTTCTCCAGGAAATCAGGTATGGTTGAGACCAGAATATGTGATTAAAACTGCTCTTGAACTTAGAGGTGAAAAGGCAGCTGTAAGAAAAGGAAGAGAGGTGCACAGAATAAGACACAGCGGCGGTGAACCAACAACAGAGCTCGATTTTACACTAGGAATGGTCAGACAGATAGAAAAAGATCGAATAGAAGATCTTTATGTTACATTTGATACAAATCTTAGCACCGGAGAATTTGTAGATGAGATGATAAATGCTGGAATATATGAAAGAGATATTCTTGAGCAATTAGCTGCTCACAAGGTATGTGTCTATGCAGCTTTCAAAGGATGCAGTGATGTTAACATACAGCGTAATACACAGGCAAGATTGACTGTTGATGACCAGTTATACATGTTTGAAAAACTCGTTAATTCCGGTCTTGATGTTTATCCATGTATATACAACCCAGAAGGTTCGTCATTTTATGCTTTCTTGGATAAATTGAATGATAATGTCGTGAATGCTACAAAGCGTCTAAGGGTAGAACCTATAAAATGGGACTACGGACCAACAAAATGTAGATTGCAGGCAATAGCAAATAGTGAAGGAGTTACCTTTGAGGAAATTGAAAATAGATATAGGGAAGAGGAAGCAAGAAATTATAAAAGATCAGAAAATATAATGAAATTATATTTTGAAATACATTTCCCAGGCGTTGAATACAAGCAGTTTGATAGGACGCAAGTTAGAATTGGAAGAAGAGCATAGTAATAAACCTTTAAATACCTTCACGAAGT
>JAQUSH010000001.1 GCA_028715225.1 Candidatus Aenigmatarchaeota archaeon
TATTTATTTTTCATATAAAAATTGAGGTGAAGAAAATGGCTAACAAGCCACACATGAATTTAGTAACAGTAGGTCACGTAGACCATGGTAAGTCTACTTTAGTTGGAAGACTTTTATGGGATACAGGTAACGTAAAGGAAGAAGAATTCAGAAAAATCAAAGAATTAGCAAAAGAACTGAAGAAAGAAACTTTCGAATTCGCTTTCGTTATGGATAGATTAAAAGAAGAAAGAGAAAGAGGAGTTACAATCGATATTATGCATCAGAGATTTGATACACCAAAGTATTATTTCACTGTCATAGATGCACCAGGACACAGAGACTTTGTTAAAAACATGATTACTGGAGCATCACAAGCAGACGCTGCTATTGTAGTTGTATCTGCTAAGGACGGTATTCAGGAACAGACAAAAGAGCACGTATTCTTGATTAAAGTTCTTGGTGTAAAGCAATTGATAGTTGCTTTAAACAAAATGGATGCAGTAAACTATGATCAAGCGAAATTCAACGAACAGAAAGCTAATGTTGAAAAACTTTTGAAATCTGTAGGATATGACACAAGTAAAATTAACTTCATACCATTGTCAGCTTACAAAGGAGACAACATAGCTCACAAAGAAGATTCTGACGCAAAGAAAAATAACATGACATGGTATACTGGTCCAACATTGGTACAGGCTTTAGATATGTTAGTATTGCCTGAGCAACCAGTTAACAAGCCATTGAGATTACCAGTACAGGATGTTTATACAATCACAGGTATCGGTACAGTTCCAGTTGGTAGAATTGAAACAGGAGTTTTGAAACCAAACACAACTGTAGTCTTCGAACCATCTGGTGTAAAGGGAGAAGTAAAGACAATTGAAATGCACCATGAAATGGTATCAGAAGCAAAACCTGGTGACAATGTAGGTTTCTCTGTAAGAGGAATCGGAAAAACTGATGTTAAAAGAGGAGACGTTGCTGGTCCGGTAGATAGCCCACCAACAGTTGCAAAAGAATTCACAGCACAAATAATCGTATTGCAACATCCAAACGTAATAACAAAGGGTTATACACCAGTATTCCACGTTCACACATCGCAGACAGCATGCAAGATAATTGAGATCCAGAAGAAACTAGATCCAAAGACAGGTGCTGTATTGCAGGAAAATCCTGACTTCATAAAAGCAGGAGACGCGGCAATAATAAAATGCGTACCTAACAAACCTCTAGTAATTGAAGACAGCAAAGCATTCCCAGAATTAGCAAGATTCGCTATCAGAGACATGGGTATGACTGTTGCAGCAGGAGTTTGTTTGAGCGTAACACCAGCAAAGAAGGGATAATACCCTTCTGACCTTTTTCTTTTTTCTTACAAGCTAGCGTGAGCTATAGGGTTTAAATCCTTTTCTAAACAAAACTAAAATATGTATCGGATAAACAAAGTTAAAACTGGAAAAATCGGTATTACAATAGAAACTGATGAAGGAATATATATTTTTCCTAAAGATAGCGAAATAGGAAGACGCGCAGATAAAGGAAGATATCTAGAAGTTATTGATATAGGTAATAACGAATATGCTGCTAAATTATATGTCAATGTTTCAAAGGGTAAAAGAAGGGTAGGAGAATCTACCATAAAAGTAATTAAGCCCATAAAAATAGCTAAGCAGACAAAACAAGAAAAATTAATCTAGTTACATATGGATTTAAATCCTTTTCTACCAAAGATGTTTTATGCCAAAAGGAAGTCAAGGTTATTTTACTAGCTCAGATACAGGTACTGCACTTCTCGGAACTATTCGTATAGATGCGGTATGGGATTTGGAAAAAGACTTCATGCAGGCAGCTTACGAACCAGAAGAACTTGCATTATATAATTCTGTTACTAAGCGGTATTCTGAAAGAACGCTTAAAAATTTGTTAGAAAAAACCATTGATAAAAAATCAATATTTTATAATGTTCCTCATCAGATATTCAGTAGGGCTGATTATAAAGTCGCGGATTTGGAAAAAATTAAAGTTAGAGTTCATACATCAAGACAAGAGTCTGGAGAAAAAATCTCAGAAAAATTGTTCACTGTCGGGAAGAAGCTGACCATTGCGTTGGAAGATAAGGAGAATGGTCTTCAAGGCACTCTTATTTTTGTAAGCAATCCTTTGCTGAAAGAACACTATGAAGAGGTTACGATATTGAAGCAGGGAGCAAGATGCACTTGCGTAGTTCCGTTTGATTTACGAGTCAAGGTGTTTGAAAACAACTCAGGTGGGTTCCTATACGAAACTCAACCAGCGCAGAATTTGTTAGAAGTATTCAAAGAACTCGATGTCTATGGAATTGAGGATCCAAGATGCATGAAGAAATAAAAATGATTTAATTCGTTAAACAATAACATATTTAAACCTTCAATTCTCTTAATAGTTCTATGCAGAAAGCAAGAATCAAACTATCGAGCGCAGATCCTGTTAAGATACAGCAGGTATGTGATGAATTAAAAGGAATATCTGAAAAGTTTGGAATAGTCATGAAAGGACCAATTCCAATGCCTACTAAGAAATTGAAAGTTACAACTATGAAGACTCCATGCGGCGATGGTACAGGTCATGGAAACGCAACATGGGACAACTGGGAAATGAGAATACACAAGCGTGTTATTGATATTTCTGCTGACGAGCGAACACTGAGACAAGTTATGCGAGTGACTGTTCCTGAGGGCGTACAGATTTCTATACAACTTAAAGATTAGATTTAAATCTCTTTGGGTGCAATTGTTTTTATGGTGGACATAACCAAAGCTCTAGAATCTATAAATAAAGAATGGGAAACCATAAAGCAAACTAAAAAGAGTCTTGAACATATTCAGAGTATTTTACCTAAAATTGGAAATCTCCAGGAAGGAGAATGGATCTATTCTGGAAGAAATGAAATAGCAGATACTGATAAAACAGAAAATATAGGATGCTTTGGAAAGGTTACTAAATGTTTAGAAGCAACACATGAATCTATAATAGTTGATACGAGTAAAAATTATGTTATTTGGTATTTGACTAAGTCAGATGCTTACAAATTTGCGAAATCAAATGATAAAGTTAATGGTCGAGGATTGTTGTATACATCCTTCCCCCAAACCTTTTTTGTTCAGGAAGATGCGCGTGGTAGCAAAATATATGTTAAAGGAGATGAGCAAATTATTATCGGAGAAGAGAAAATCAATGAACATATTGGTAATCAATTAGGCGGTTCAATTGAAAAATTCTTAAAAGACTTTAAACAGAAATATCCAGACTCTAAGTAATTATTTAACTTATATATACAATTAAGGAATTAGTTTAAATCTCTTTCCAATTATTAATTTCTTATGCAGATTGAATACCACCCAACACGTAATCAGCAAAAAGCTTTATATTATTTATCTCTGGATAAAAAGCAGCGCAAGAAGCTTGATATAGAGACCCCCGGCAGAACAACTTTAATGAATATGTGGCGTGATGGAGTCTTGGGTGCGTATTGGAGATCTGGAAGGAGTGGCTGGTATCGTAAATTCTTTTTGCCAGATGATATAAAATCCCAGATGAATGCTAGTAACACTCCAGAGAGCATAGTAATTGATATTGATGATAATGATAGATATGCTGTCTTAGATTCTGCAGCGAAGTTATGGGAAGGAAATAAAACAGTATCGATTGAAAAGCAGTTTAGCAGAATAGTATGTAATCCGGGAGGATCTTATTATGATAGATATAAAACAAAAACAGAAAAATATCAAGTTAAAGTTGTACCAGATTTTTCTATATCTAAAGACACTGGTCTTTCACTTGAAACTGTTCGCGATTCTATAAAATGGTTAGATAGGCGCGGCTTTTTGATTAGAGTTCTTGAATCTGATACCGATGCAGATAGCTATGCACAAGAGGCTATAGACAGGATAGATGGCTATCATAAAGGTAAACGTGATATACCTTGGGTAGAAGAACAGGAACCATATCTTCCAGAACATATGCCGGAACGTGTTCGCAGAGGCTTTATTAAATTGTGTGGAGATACGAAACTGGATAAACCATCATATACATTGGCCAAAAACAATGCAGAAGTAAGATATAGACTTGAGATTGATGATCCCGGCTTCTTCGATTTTCTTGGAGATGTGATAAGATTAGATGTTGAAGCAGAACTTATGAAACGTGCTGTTAGACGAGTAGAGGAAGACATAGCAAGATGGGGCGACTATAGTAAACGTGATTTAAGTAGATATGGGTGGCATGATCATGATCTATGTTTCCTTTGCGACTTCAAAGAAGCATTCTTTAGAGAGAAACAGATATTTGAGTCTAGAGCAGCCTGTGCGTTTTTGGCAGATACAGATGAATCAATGTTACCAGTAGATATACTTAGAAGATTAACAATTCAAACACTGGAAGAATCTTCTATTATAGGTGCGAGATTTACACCATTAAGATATAGGCGCATAAAGGAGCTTAGTGAGAAAAATAATGCATCTGTTTCAAATGATACTATTGAAAATACGGAAAATCAAGAAATAATATCACATTAAATATTTCTAACTTAAATTATTTCTTAAGCCGAGTTGGCCCAGCGGTACGGCGCAAGCCTGGAATTTTATAACAGTTAGCTTGTTCCCTTCGGGGTTCGGGAGTTCGAATCTCCCACTCGGCGCCATTTAAATATGTTATAACAATATTCTAATTATGTTCGAAAAAGAAATAATGGTTGCTTTAGCAAATGTAATACCAACAACAGAACAGATAGGAGGAATAAGCTTAGGACTTACTCTGGGATTAAATCCAGCCACAGTTTTATTGATTTCACTTACAGTCAACTGTTTGTTATTCTTTCCAATATATTTTGGTCTGACATTTATTCATGACAAATTCTTGTACAAAATAAAAATATTTGATAAATATTTAGATCACGTGCAAAGAAAAGGAAAGCCTTATGTCGACAAATACGGAATATTTGGTTTGACACTATTCATAGCATTGCCTACACCGCTGACAGGAACCTATACAGCGTCTATATTAGGATGGTTTTTAGACCTAGACTGGAAAAAAGCATTTTTAGCAATCGCAGTAGGTTCAACAATAGGAGCCTTTGTAATATACTTCGGTTATTTTGGAATATACAATATTCTGAAAGCAATGATAAACCTTTAAATACCTTCGGAATATACTATTCTTTGGAAAGTTTTTGTGTATATCGTGTTCTGAGAGAAGCTAGGGAAAGCTATATAAAAGTTAAAAATGGTAAAATAGACAACATAAGAGTGGTTTCATGCCGCATATAAGAAGACCTTTGAGAGGTAGCCGAGCATTTTGGCCTAAAAAAAGAGCCAAGCGAATCTACCCTAAGATACAAAGATGGCCTGTCGTACAGGCAGCAATACCGTTAGGTTTCAGCGGCTACAAGGCAGGAATGACACATGTCATGCTTGTTGACACAAATACTAATTCAAAAACAAAAGGACAATTGATATCAAGACCAGTTACAGTTCTTGAATGTCCTCCTTTGTTCGTTTACGGAATAAGAGGTTATTCAGCTTCTAATTCTACTGATGTTTTCTTCGACAAACCTTCAAAAAATCTTTCCAGAAAAATAAAATTACCAAAAACACCAAAGATGTCTTTGGAAAAAATTGATGGAAAGAAATTTGACAGAATAAATCTGGTATGCAACACGCAGCCTGTTTTCAAAAAAACACCTGAAGTATTTGAAGTTGCTCTTGGTGGTACACCAGAGGAACAACTTAATTTTGCTAAAAACAATTTAGGAAAGGAAATAAAATTATCAGACGTTTTCAAGGAAGGAGATTTTGTTGATGCTATTGCTGTAACCAGAGGAAAAGGCTTCCAGGGTACAGTAAAAAGATTCGGAACAAGAATACAGGGAAGAAAAAACGAACAGGCTCACAGAAAGATCGGTAACCACGGCCAGGACAATCCTGGTAAAATAAGAAATTCTGTTCCTCAGGCAGGTCAATTAGGTTTCCAGACAAGAACAGAGTTCAACAAAAAAATACTTAAGATATCTTCTGGCTCTGATATAAATCCTAAGAGCGGTTTTGTAAATTACGGATTGATAAACGGTGATTATGTTTTAATTGAAGGAAGCGTTCCTGGTCCAAGAAAAAGACTGATAAGATTAAGGACAGCGCTTAGACCTTTCAAAACAAAATATCCAGTTGATATAAAATATATTTCAATTGAATCAAAGCAAGGTGACTAAATGGTAAAAGTATTTGACTTAAATGGAAAAGAAGTAGGCGAAATGAAACTGCCAAAAACATTTAGCACTGATTATAGACCAGATGTAATACAGAGAGCTGTTATATCAATACAGTCTAACAGAAGACAGGCATACGGAACAGATGTAATTGCCGGTCAGAAAACTTCTGCTCATTATCATGGTGTAAGAAAAGGACCTCATCACATGATGAATCGTGAGATGGCTAGAAACAAAAGATCACACGGATCATCACCTGCTCAGGAGATGAGAGCGAGAGCTTCACCGCATGCAGTGTCTGGTAGAAGAGCTCATCCACCAATGGTCGAGAAAGTATGGTGTCAGAAAATAAATGCTAAAGAAAAACTTCTTGCATTGAAATCAGCTCTGGCAGCAACTTGCAATTTTGAATTAGTATCAAAGAAACACAGGATAGCTGACATTGAATTGCCTATAATAGTTACAGATGAAATACAGAATGTAAACAAATCTAAAAATTTAGAAAAAACAATTGAATCATTGAAATTAATTGCCGATGTTGAAAGAGCAAAAGAAAAGAAAGTAAGAGCAGGAAAAGGAAAGATGAGAGGAAGAAAATACAAAAGAAAGAAATCAATTTTATTTGTAGTATCTGGAAACAAAGGAATAGTTAATGCGGCTAAGAACATGCCAGGTGTTGACATATGCGATGTTAAGAATATTAATGTCGAACTTTTAGCACCAGGAACACATGCAGGAAGACTTACAATATTTGATGAAAGCTCTGTAAAAAAACTAGGTGAATTATATGGCTAAAGAAAAATCACTGATAGTTGATCCGTGGACAATAGTAAGTCATCCGATGCTTACGGAAAAAGCAATCGGTAAAATAGAATCAGAAAATAAATTAGTTTTCATAGTCAAAAGAACATCAAGCAAGAAACAGATTAAATGGGCTGTAGAAAAAGCATTTAATGTGAAAGTCGATGCTGTGAATGTTATGATAAGTCAGAAAGGACACAAAAAAGCTTGGGTAAAGTTATCAAAAGACTTTTCAGCAAGCGATATAGCAACAAGATTCGGAATGTTGTGATGATATGGGAAAACGAATAATTTCAAGAGCAAGAGGTAAAGGAGGACCACCTTACAAATCACCAGGTCATAGATTTGCAGGCAAGCCTACTTACACTTTCAACAAAGGAGAAGTAGTTGATTTGATACATGATCCAGCTAGAGATGCGCCGCTTGCTAAATTAAAAACAGACCGCGGAGAAAAATTAATGATTGCACCAGATGGAATCAAAGTTGGAGATTCAGTGAACATAATGAATACTAACATAATGGAAAATAATGTTTTAGCTTTATCACAGATACCAAAAGGTTCAACAGTTTTCGCTATAGAAAACTATCCTGGCTCAGGACCGCAGCTATGCTGCTCACCAGGAACAACAGCTATCATAATTTCATACGATAATAACAGAGTGCTTGTGCAGATGCCTTCAAAAGAATTCAAAGAATTCAACCCAAAATGCTTAGCTATCGTAGGCAAGGCAGCTGGATGGGGAAGAAAAGACAAAAGATACCTAAAGGCAGGTCAATTGCACTTCGCAAAGCACGCAAGAAACAAATTATGGCCAAGATCATCTGCAACAAAGATGAACCCAGTTGATCATCCATTCGGTGGAAAGACAAAACCTGGTACACCAAAGTCTATATCAAGATGGGCACCACCTGGAGCAAAAGTTGGTTCAATTGCTTCAAGAAGATCTGGTAAAGCTAAGAGGTAATATTCATGGCAAAAGTATTAACATTCAAAGGAAAAAGTCTTGAAGAACTTCAGGCAATGAGCTTGGAAGAATTTTCAAAGATGATTCCATCGCGTCAAAGAAGAAGTTTAGTTAGAGGACTTACAGACAAGCAGAAAAGATTTTTAGAAAGACTTAGAGCCGCTAAGAAACCTTTGAAGACACATTGCAGAGAAATGGTTATAATACCTGAAATGATCGGCAAAAAAATATTGATACACGGCGGAAAAGAATGGGTATCAATTGAATTAAGACAAGAGATGCTTGGACACAGATTAGGAGAATTTGCACCAACTAATAAGAAAGTTATGCATTCAGCTCCTGGTATCGGTGCTACAAAGTCATCAAAGTTCCTACCATTGAAGTGATGATATGAATACAGATTATAGTTTGTTTGATAGAGCAAAGGGATTTGTATGCAGAACACTGCACATTGTTCCGGCGGCAGAAGTGGGTTGTGCTAACCTTTTGGCTCATATTGGTTTGGAAGAAAGTTATAATAGTCAGGTGCAAAGACTTAGAGATTTGTATGGTGTTAAAATATGAATTATACATTCCCGATAACAAAAGATATGGCATGCGCAAAGTCAATGCTGCCAATATCATACAAGTACACACTGTTCATATCTAGGAACATAAACACTTTGCCATATCCAAAAGCAAAAAAGATAATTGAAGGGATGGCAAGCGAGAAACTTGCGCTTAAAGGAAAGTTTTACACAAAAGCTTCAGGTCACATACTTAAGCTTTTGGAAGTGCTTGAATCAAACGCAAAAGCAAAGAATCTTGATACTGAAAAAATGAAATTATTTATTTCAACAAGCAAAGGTCCTACGATGTACAGATTAAGAAGAAAGCAGATGTACGGAAAACAAATGAGAGTATGTAATGTTCAAGTTATATTAAAAAAAGGTGGAAAAGTTGGCACAGGAAAAGAAGTTCATAAATGAATCAATAAGAAAGATGCAGGTTGAGAATTACCTTGCGCAAGAGTTTAATAGAGCCGGCTATAGCCACACCGAAATACAAAGAACACCGATGGCAATGAGGATAACTGTTTATGCACATAAGCCAGGAATGATCATAGGAAGAGGAGGAAAGAACATAGACAGAATAACAGAAGCACTTAAAGAAAAATTCAAATTTGAAAATCCTCAGCTTGACATACAGGAAGTTCAACAGCCAAACCTTGATGCTCACATAATTGCAAATCAGATTGCAAATTCAATTGAAAGAGGATTGAATTACAAAAGAGTCGCTAATATGACAATACAAAAAGTAATGAACTCCGGAGCAATCGGTATTGCGATTAGAATAGGAGGAAAGATAGGTGGAGCAATGTCAAGAGTTGAAAAGTTTTCAGAAGGATACCTGAAATATTCAGGAGACACTGCTGAAACACTAGTTGACATCGCATACACAACAGCTAACGTAAAACTTGGTATGATAGGAATTCAGGTGAGAATAATGAGAGAATTACCATCTGATAGAATGATAAGCAAAAAACTAATGGAAGGAGAACTAAATGGCAGCAATGAAAAAGAAACAGTTGAAAGAACTGAATGATGATGATTTAAAAGCAAGATTAAATGAATTGCGCTTAGAATTGTCTAAAGGCAGAGCTCAGATCGCAGTAGGCGGTTCGCCTGAGAATACTGGCCGAATAAGACAGACAAGAAAAACAATCGCAAGGATATTGACAGAAATGAAAAGGAGGCTCTAAATGGCTGAAGTTTGCAAGATATGCGGCTTACCAAAAGACTTGTGTGTCTGCGTTTCAATCGCAAAAGGTGAAACAAAGATAAAAGTCTACACAGAAAAAAGACGCTTCAACAAAAAAACAACAGTTGTTGAAGGGATAGAAAAGGAGTCAAATCCTGACAAAGTCGCAAAATTGCTTAAGTCAAAACTTGCCTGCGGCGGGACATTCAAGGAAGGAAGAATTGAACTGCAGGGAGACCACAAATCAAAAATAAAAAAGATTTTGATTGAGAACGGCTTCGATGAAGCAAACATAGAAGTTGACTAAGATGCTGACTTCAAAGAACCTCATAAGACACGAGCTGATCGGTCTTAAGATAAAAGTGCTCGAGAGCACAAACAAAAGCCAGATAGAAATGAGCGGAGAGGTTGTCGATGAGACAGAAAAAACCCTGCTCATCAAAACAAAAAAAGGAAACAAAAGAGTTGAAAAAAAGAATTCAACATTCATGTTCAAGCTTGGAGACAAGCAAATCAAGGTCAGCGGTTCAAGAATCGCGATGAAGCCTGAAAACAGAGTCAAAATAAAGGTGAAAAAATGGTAAAGAAAAGCATTGGAATTGAAGCAAAGAGACCAAAGAAAGAATGCACAGATCCAAAATGCCCATGGCACGGGAAACTCTCACTGAGAGGAAGAGTTTTCATTGGAACCGTGACAAGCAGCGCAGCTACACAGTCAGCTGTTGTTAGATGGGATTATAATTATTTTTTGAAAAAATATCAGGTATATGAAAGAAGACACAGCAGAGTTGTCGCTCACAATCCTGAATGTATTTCAGCAAAAGAGGGAGACAGAGTAAAAATAATGGAATGCAGACCGATATCAAAAACAAAAAGCTTTGCAATAGTTGAGGTGTTACAATGAAACCAATATCAGCAAAAGTTCCGCACTCACTGCAGGTAGGAAGCTACCTGAAATGCGTAGACAATACCGGAGCTAAAGAACTTCAGATAATCGCAGTAAAGGGATACAAAGGAGTAAAGAAAAGAATACCTGGATGCGGTGTAGGTGGATTTGTAGTTTGCGCAGTAAAGAAAGGAGATCCAAAGATCAAACACGAAGTTGTTCATGCTTTAATTGTAAGACAGCACGGAGAATTTAGAAGACCAAACGGAATGAGAGTAAGATTTGAAGACAACGCAGCTGTCATTGTTAATGAAAAAGGAGAGCCAAGAGGAACAAGAATAAAGACTCCAATAGCTAAGGAAGCTGTTGAGCGTTTCTCTATGGTAGGAAAAATCGCATCAGCGGTGTTATGATGAAATCAACAAAACCAAGCAAGCAGCGAAAAGCAATATATGATGCACCTTTGCATAAAAGGCAGAAGCTTGTTCATGCTCATTTGACAAAAGAACTAAGAAAACAGTACAAGAAAAGAAATTTAGGATTAAGAAAAGGAGACGAAGTAAAGATACTGAGAGGAGATTTCAGAGGAAAGACAGGAAAGGTTACAAAGATAAATCTTAAAGATTTGCAAGTTTTCATAGAAGGAATAAAGAGAAAGAAAACAACAGGAGAGGAAACTGAGGTTCCGTTCCAACCTTCAAACTTAATGATTATGAATTTATCAATGGACGATGCAAGAAGAAAGAAAGTGATAGAAAAGGTGAAATGAAGTGGCATGGTTAAAAAGAATAGCAGCTCCAAAATGGTGGCCGATTGAAAGAAAGTCACACAAATTCATAACCACAGTAAGGGGCCCGCATTCAGAAGCAATACCTCTGCAGGTTTTGGTTAGAGATATCTTTAAGCTAGCTGACAGCGCAAAGGAAGCAAAAAAGATAATCACTTCAGGTAATGTTTTAGTCGATGGAAAGATTAGGAAAGACATTAAATTCGGAGTAGGTCCTATGGATATAGTTAACATACCAACTCTGAAAAAAACATGGAGAGCTGTTCCAAAGGATGGCTTGACATTTGTTGAAACAAGCGGAAATGATTCAAAGATAAAGATAGTTAAGATTGTTGACAAAACAATAATAAGAGGAGGAAAAACTCAGCTTAACTTAGACGACGGAAAAAATATTTTAACTAACGAAAAATATTCAACAAAAGATTCATTATTAATCGAGATTCCAACGCAAAAAATAACAGATGTTGTGAAGTTTGAGCAGGGCAATCTTGCTTTAGTCACAAGTGGAAAGAACAAAGGAGTCTCTGCAAAGATAAAAGAGATAGATAATGAAAACAAAAGAGTATGGCTTGAAAACGGAGAAGAAACATTTGAAACACCTATCGCAAATGTTTTGATGATTGGAAAAGATAAGCCAATGGTAAAGATAGAGTGATATTCATGAACGCAATGCGAGAAATAAAAATATTCAAAGTGACTTTGAACATAGGATGTGGTGAAGCAGGAGAAAAATTAGACAAAGCAAAGAGACTGCTTGAAACCCTTACAGGTAAGACTGTTGTTTTGACGAGAACAGACAAAAGAACAACATTCGGATCACCAAAGGGAAAAACAATAGGATGCAAAGTTACTCTGAGAGGAGATGATGCTGTTAAATTCCTTAAGAGAGCATTTGAGGCAGCTGAGATGAAAATATCTCAGAAATCTTTTGACAAGCAAGGAAACTTTTCATTTGGAGTAAAGGAGCACATAGACTTGCCAGGAGTGAAATACGAACCTGACATAGGTATTTACGGAATGGATGTGTGTGTTACGCTTGAAAGAAGAGGATATGCTGTAGCCAGAAAAAAGATATCAAGCAAGATAGGAGCAAATCATGTTATTACAGCTGATGAAGCAAGAGAATGGTTAGTAAAAACATTCGGAGTGAGTTTAGAATGAAGCACATAAAGAAAGCAAGAAAATTCGGTAGAGAATCAAGGCCATGCAGAAGATGCGGCAAGAAAAGAGGAGTCATAACAAGCTATGGTTTGATGTACTGCAGACAATGCTTTAGGGAAGTTGCAAAAGATCTAGGCTTCAAAAAATACAGGTGAAATGAATGAAACACGATTTAATCGCAGACATAATGTCTTCAATGAAGAACGCAGATCATGTTGGTAAGAAAGAGATATTCACACCATCATCAAAGCTTGCAAAAGAAATACTGATGATTTTACAGAAAAATCAATACATCGGTGACTTTGAATTGATAGAAGACGGAAAAGGAAATTTATTTAGAATACAGCTGCTTGGAAAGATAAACAATTGTGGCGTAATAAAGCCAAGAATGTCTGTAAAAGCAGACGAATACGAAAGATTTGAAAGAAGATTCCTTCCATCATCTGGAGTCGGTCTTATAATAGTTTCAACATCACATGGCGTATTGCCTTTCACAGAAGCAAAAAATAAAAAAATAGGAGGAAAGTTATTAGCTTTCATATATTGAGTGATCAAAATGGAAAAAACATTTAAAATACCAGAGGGAGTGACAGTAGACATAAATAACTTCAGAATAACTGTCAACGGAAAGAAAGGCAAGATAGAAAAAGATTTTACTAATCCCGTATTCACAAACAAAATAAAGATCGAAAAGAACGGAAACGAAGTGAAGGTTTCAACAACATCTGACAAAAGAAAAGTAAAAGCTGTTGTAGGAACAATGATTGCTTACATGAAAGCAATGTCAGCTGGAGTGACAGAAGGTTATACTTACACTATGAAAATAGTTTACATGCACTTCCCATTCACAGTCAAGGTGAGCGGAAAAGAAGTGACAGTAGCTAACTTCCTTGGTGGAAAGGCTGTAAGAAAAGCAAAAATTGTCGGCGAAACGAAAGTCGACATCAAAGGAGAAGATATTTTCGTCTCTGGAATAAACAGAGAAGAAGTCGGACAGACATGCGGAAACTTAGAAAGAGCAACAAAAATAAAAAATCGTGATAGAAGAGTGTTCCAGGATGGAATATTCCTATTTACAAAGGGATGATTATGAATCTACTGAAAGCAAGAAAAGCAAAGAAAAGAAGGAAACCACCGTTCACAAGGCAGAACGCAAAGAACTGTTATAAGGTTGGATTTATGTGGAGAAAGCCTAGAGGAAGAAAGAGCAAGTTAAGAAGACACAAGAAGAACAGAGGATACTGGCCACATCCAGGTTATGGAAGCCCTGCAGAAACAAGATATCTGCATCCATCTGGATTGCAGGAAATAATGGTTTCAAATGCAAATGAACTGGCAAAAATAGATTCAAACAAACAGGCAGCAAGAATCTCATCAACTGTCGGTAAAAAGAAAAGAATAGAAATACAGAAGAAAGCAGAAGAGATGAAGATAAGAATACTAAACGTAAAGAAATTTGAGGAGAAATAAATGTTCATATTCATAAGCGAAAAAAATTGTCCATCGTGCGGCATGAAAGGAGACAAATGGAAAAAATCTCCAGATGTTTTCATTTGCCCACAGTGCAAATCATACTTCAATGAATTCGGAGTTGTGGTCGAACCACAGGTACAAGAAGAGGTGTCTGAAGAATGACAAGCAAACAAAAGAAACTTGCAGCAAAGATATTGAAATGCGGAACAGGAAGAATCTGGATAGATCCGACTAACAAGAAAGTAGAGCAAGCTATAACAAGATCAGACATAAGAGGATTCATAAAGGAAGGAATAATCAAAAAGCTTCCAGGAAAGAAACAATTAAAAAATTCGGAAAAGAGACAGCAGAGAAGCGGAAGCATAAAAGGTTCAAGAGGAGCAAGAATAGGAAAGAAGAACGAGTGGTTCAAAAAAATAAGACCACAAAGAGAGATGATTAAAGAGCTTAGAAACACTGAGCAAATTGATGCTGACAAATACAGAAAATTATATGCAATGGTAAAAGGTGGTGTGTTCAGAAGCAGAGCGCACTTGACAATGTACCTTAAAGACAAAAAAATATTGAAAGAGGCAAAATAATATGTTCATAATAGCACACAAGAGAAGAAGGCAACAGAAAACAGACCTGAAAAGAAGACTAGGTCTGATTAAATCTGGAAAGACAAGATTAGTAATCAGAAAATCTCTGAGCGGAATGAGTGTGCAGTTTATTGATTATGTAGCAAGCGGAGACAAGACAATAGTCACCGTTGTAGCTAAAGATCTTAAAAAATTAGGATGGAATCATTCAACAGGAAATATTCCGTCATCATATTTGATTGGTCTGATAGCAGGAAAGAAAGCAAAGCAGAAGAACATAACAGAAGCTGTGCTTGATTTCGGTCTTCAGACATCAACAAAAGGTTCAAGGATATATGCAGCTCTGAAAGGAGTAGTTGATGCAGGAATAAATGTTCCGCACAGCGAAGACATACTTCCTTCAGAAGACAGATTATCTGGTAAGCACATACAAGGTGTTGATGTTTCAAAAAGTTTCGAGGAAATGAAAAATAAAATACTTGGTTGATTAAATGCCTAAAAAAATTGAAGAAAAAATAGTCGAGGAAAAGGCTGAAGAAATAGAAGAAGTAGCTGAACCTTACGAATCAGCTGATATAGACGAAGAGGTTCCAAAAATAAAAATTGAAAACCCAACAGGATGGAGACCTAAGACAAGCCTCGGCAAACAAGTGATTGAGGGAAAGATCACAAGCATAGACGAAGTTTTCGAGAAAGGATTAAAAATCACAGAGGCAAACATAGTTGACATACTTATTCCAAATTTAATGAACGAGATAGTTTTGATAGGTGGTTCTAGCGGTAAAGGTGGAGGTAAGAAAAGAACAACTTCCAGAAGAACAACGAGAATGCATAAAAGCGGTAGAAGATTCAGAGCATCTGCCATGGTAATAGTTGGTAACGGAAACGGCTATGTAGGAGTAGGAATGGCAGCAGGACCGGCATCAAAAACAAGAGAAGTAATAAGCAAAGCAACAAATCAGGCTAAATTAAATCTTATGCCTGTCAGAAGAGGATGCGGTTCATGGGAATGCAACTGTGCTAGTCATCATTCAATACCATTCAAGATAACAGGACGCTGTGGTTCAGTTTATATTGATCTGCTTCCAGCGCCAAAAGGAATAGGACTTTGCGTCAATGATGATTCAAAGAAGTACATGAAATTAGCTGGAATAAAAGATATCTGGTGCAAGTCTCGTGGTCAAACATCAACAAGATATAATACTATTAAAGCATTGGTAAATGCTTTCACAAAATTAAATAAGTTCAGAGTAAGAGAAGATTATGAAAATGCAACAGGACTAAAAGTTGGAAAGGTGGATTAAATGGAAGGTATTTTGATTGAAGCAACTGGATGGATCGGAACAATAATTGTTTTGATAGCTTATGGTTTAATTGCAACTAAGAAATTGACAGGAACATCTAAAATATATCATTTTCTTAATCTGTTAGGTGCTGGTTTAATACTTATTTATGTATTCATTTATGGAGCATATGCCCAAGTTTTATTAAATGCAGCTTGGGCCATGATAGCAATATATGGAATATACAAAGCAGTGAAAAAGAGGCAATGATATGTACGCAGTTATCAGATTAAGAGGATTAGTTGGATTGAGAAAAGACATAGTTGATACTTTAGCTATGCTTAGATTGCACAGAAAGATGCACTGTGTGCTGCTTAAGAAAGATGAAAACATGCTTGGCATGATAAGAAAAGTAAAAGATTATGTTACATGGGGAGAGATAGACGAAGACACATTAAAGTTATTGATACAGAAGAGAGGAAGAAAAGAAGGAAACAAAAGACTGGAAACATCTGAAGCTGAAGTCATATTTGATAAAATAATGGCAGACAAGGAATTCAAAGGAACATTGGGAATAATTCCAGTATTCAGACTAACTCCACCATCAGGCGGATTCAAGAAATCAATAAAGCAGCATTATCCAAAAGGAGAATTAGGATGCAGACAAGAGAAAATAAATGAATTGCTTAAGAGGATGATATAAATGGTCGTAAGGAAGGAAAAGAAAAGAAGAAGAGGACTTCATACTTATCACGGAGCTAAGAAAAAATGGAGAGGAGCAGGATCTAGAGGAGGTAGAGGACATTCTGGAAGACTTAAACACAAAAAATCTTTGCTTGTCAAAGATAACAGAAAATATCTTTCAGCAAAAAGCTTGCACAGAAGAGTCGGTCACAAATTTGGATTTAAGCTGCCTGCTAAGACAGTAAGACTAAAGGAAATTAATTCTATTAAGATAAGAGACCTGGATATACTTGCTAACAAACTTGGACTAAAGGAAATTAATCTGGCAGACTACGGATTTCAGAAGGTTCTTTCAGGAGGAAAGATGACAAAGCCGGTATCTGTTACAGCTCAAAAATTCACAGAAGGAGCAAAAGAAGAAATAGAAAAAGTAGGCGGCAAGGCAATCGAGGGATAGCTAATGTTTGATTTCAGCGCAATCGCAAACATGCTTCCGAGTGTCAGGAAACCTGAGATGCGACTGAATTTTAAAGAAAAAAGCAAATGGACACTATTGATACTTGTAATATATTTTGTGTTGGGTTCTATAACAATATGGGGAATAAATCCTACAGCAGTTGCAAGATTTGATTTTTTAGAAATAGTTTTTGGTTCTAAGTTTGGTTCTCTGATTACATTAGGTATCGGACCGATTGTGACAGCATCTATAATACTTCAGTTGTTAGTTGGTTCAAAGATAATCAACTGGAATCTTCAGGATCCAGAAGATAAGAAGAAATTTATGGGAGTGCAGAAGATACTTGCTATAACTTTCTGTTTTGTTGAAGCTGTTGCATATGTTGTAGCTGGCGCAATACCGCCGGTCGAGGGAACATTGTTTATATCTACATTTGTAATACTGCAGCTTGCAGCAGGCGGTATACTGATAATGCTTATGGATGAAGTGTGTTCTAAATG
Source organism: Candidatus Aenigmatarchaeota archaeon (assembly GCA_028715225.1). Lineage (GTDB taxonomy): Archaea > Aenigmatarchaeota > Aenigmatarchaeia > Aenigmatarchaeales > Aenigmatarchaeaceae > JAHIDZ01. Next base: position 17,539 of record JAQUSH010000001.1, read on the forward strand.
GGGTTTCGGTTCAGGAGTTTCATTATTCATTGCAGCAGGAGTTTCTAAAACTATATTTGTTAGAATATTTGCACCTCCGATAAAAGAAGCATCAGGAGGTATATTATCAGCATTTGTGTCATCTTTAGGACAAGGAATGCCTGCTGAAGCTATGATATCTTTATTGCCTTTGATAGCAACTATCGTTGTGTTTTTAATCGTAGTATTTGCACAAGATATGAGAATAGAAATACCAATGTCATTTGCAATGCCATTCGGAAAATTCGGTTCAAGAAGATGGCCGTTAAAATTCATTTATACTTCCAATATGCCGGTTATACTTACGGCTGCGGTAATAGCAAATGTGCAGTTAGTTGGAAGACTGTTATATGCAAGAGGAATATATTTCCTTGGAGAATATGATTTGTCAACAGGAAGTCCTACTTCAGGTTTGATGCTTTATCTTACTCATCCTTCTTCAGTAAGCCTTATCGTAGTAAGTGTATTAGGAGGAGTGGTTGCTTTGCTGTTTGCTCTTATGGCAATTAAGACAATCAAAAAATATTCAATAAGATTAGCAGTTGTTGGCGGTATAATTGGTGTAGCTTTAGGTTACTTTATTGTTGTAACACTTAATCTTCCGGCATTGACTACAGTTGATGCATTAAGATCATTATCATACATGTTTATGATGATACTTGGTTCAGTCATATTCTCTATGTTCTGGGTAATGACATCTGGAATGGATGCGCATTCAGTTGCAGAACAGTTCAAGCAGTCATCAATTATGATACCTGGTTTCAGACATGATCCAAGAATAGTTGAAAAAGTACTAAACAGATACATACCATCATTAACTGTTTTAGGTGGTGCGTTTGTAGGATTCTTAGCCGGATTTGCGGACTTAACTTCTGCAGTTGGTACAGGAACAGGTATATTATTGACAGTTATGATAGTTTACCAGTTATATGAGCAGATCGCTTCACAGCACATGGAAGACATGAATCCTGCTCTGAGAAAATTCATGGGTGAGTAGAAATGAAAATAACTTTGTGTTCAAGCATGACATTTATTGAAAATATAGCCTGTGTAGGAAAAATATTGGAAGAAAAAGGCCACATGATTTTTCTGCCGATTATGACTAATTTTAAGGAAGAAACTAAAAGATATGCTGAACATTCAGAAGCAAAGATATCACATGATCTTATACGAGAGCATTTCAAAAAAATTGATAATTCTGAGGCAATATTAGTTTTGAATTATGATAAGAACGGAATCAAAGGTTATATCGGTGGCAATAGTTTTCTTGAAATGGGTAAAGCATACGATAATGGTATTAAAATATTTTTGTTGAATCCAATCCCAAAGATGTCTTATACCGATGAAATTATTGCAATGCAGCCAATTGTTATACATGGTAATTTGGAGTTGATTAAATGAAGTTAATATTTTTAGGAGCACCTGGTTCAGGAAAGGGAACATATGCAACTAGAGTAGCACCTCATCTAAACGTTCCACAGATTTCAACCGGCGATCTTCTGAGAGAAAATCTTAAGAACAATACTGAGATTGGAAAGAAAGCAAAATCGTACATGGAAGCTGGAAAGCTTGTTCCAGATGAGTTAGTCATGGAACTGCTTAAGCAGAGAATAAAGAAAGACGATACGAAAAATGGATTCATACTTGATGGATTTCCAAGAACAATACCTCAAGATCGGAAGAGCAC
>JAQUSH010000054.1 GCA_028715225.1 Candidatus Aenigmatarchaeota archaeon
TACGCACTGGGGAAGATTCTGCCCTGCGGAGACACCTGAAGGTCCTACAATCGGTCTTAGAAAGCACTTAGCATTATTTGCTGAGATAACAAAAGGAATAGACGATGATGAGAAGAAAAAATTAATGTCTATGCTTAAATTTGACAAAGAAGGAAAAATCAATGTTTATCTGGACGGAGTTCCAATTGGGCTTACATCAGACGGAAAATCATTTGTAGAAAACCTGAGAGAAAAAAGAAGAACAGGAAAAATAAACAATGAAATTAATTTTGTATTTTATCCTGAAACAAATGAAGTAAGAGTGAGCACAGATTCTGGAAGAGTCAGAAGGCCATTGGCAATTATTGAAAACAATAAAACAAGATTAGTTGATGAACACCTATCTAAACTTAATGACGGTGAAATGAAATGGAACGATCTGATTAAATCTGCACTTATAGAATATATTGATTCTGAGGAAGAAGATTCATTGTTGATTGCTCTAACTCAGAGAGACATAAACAATCATACTCATTTAGAATTTGCACCAATTGCTCTGCTTGGTATATCTTCAAGTCTGGTAGTTTTCCCAGAACACAACAGAGGAGACCGAGTAAACTTAGGAGCTAAAATGTTAGGTCAGGCAGTCGGTATATATCAGAATAATTTCCTATTGAGAACTGATACGAAATCAAACATACTTGTTTATCCTCAGATGCCTTTAGTCAACACAGATACAGTTGAGCTTTCTGGTTTGACACATCATCCTTCTGGACAAAATGTTGTTGTAGCTATATTGAGCTATCACGGATACAACATGGAAGATGCCGTTGTATTTAACAGAGATTCTATTGATAGAGGAATGTTTAGATCATTATTCTACAGAATATACCCAGCTGATCAGAAAAGATACTGGGGAGGTCAGGAAGATCTTATCGGCGTTCCTGATAAAGATGTTAGAGGATTCAGGACAGAAGATGATTACACGCAGCTTGCAGAAGATGGAATTATTTCTCCAGAAACACCAGTTGTAGGAGACGGCGTTTTGGTTGGTAGAATGTCACCACTTCGATTCTTGAGTGCAAATGAACTGATGTCAGGAATTTCAAACATGAGAGAAAACTCAGTTTGTGTAAGACACAGTGAAAGAGGAGTTGTAGACAGGGTTATTTTGACACAGACAGCTAACGGAGTAAAATTAGTAAAAGTTGCTGTCAGAGATCTAAGAATACCAGAACTTGGAGATAAATTTGCATCTCGTCACGGACAGAAATCAGTCATTGGTTTGATATCACCTGGCGAAGACATGCCATTTACTTCTACTGGTCTAACTCCAGACATTATATTAAATCCTCACTCTGTTCCATCTAGACAAACAATTGGACAGCTTTTAGAAGTGATTTCAGGAAAAACATCTGCTCTAGATGCAAAGAAAATAGATGGTTCAGCATTCAGAGGAGATGCTGAAAAGGAAATAAGAGAGACATTAGGAAACTTAGGATTCAGAAGCGATGGAAAAGAAGTATTGTATAATGGAATAACAGGAGAGAAATATGATGTTGAAATTTATACTGGAATGATTTACTATCAAAAACTTGATCACATGGTAGCTAATAAAATACAATCAAGATCAAGAGGACCGGTCACATTACTAACGAGACAACCAACAGAAGGTAAGACAAAAGAAGGTGGTCTGAGATTAGGAGAAATGGAAAAAGACTGTCTGATAGCACATGGTGCTGTACTTACACTTAAAGAAAGATTTGATTCAGACAAAATCATAATACCGGTCTGCAAAGAATGCGGATTGGTTGCTGTATGGGACAGAACAAAAGACAAATATGTATGTCCTGTATGCAAAGAAGATAATGTTGTTGATACAGAAATGTCATACGCATTCAAACTATTGCTTGATGAATTAAAGGCAATGTTGATATATCCAAAAGTAAACGTGAGTGGTTAAAATGATAAATTCAATGGATTTTAAATTAATGTCACCGCAGATGATAAAAAAGATAGGTGTAGTTGAAATCGTAAAGCCAGAGCTTTATGACAATGACGGATTCCCATTAGAAGGAGGAGTCATGGATCCAAGACTCGGTGTCATAGATCCTGGTTTAAAATGCAGAACTTGCGGAAAGCCTATGGGCACATGCCTTGGCCATTTTGGTTATATTGAATTAGTAAGACCTGTAATCAATGTTCTTTATGCTAAAACAATCTACAAATTACTTAAAATGACTTGTCAGTCTTGCGGTAAGATAGTTTCGACATCTACAACCACGACAATAAAGAAATGTCCTCACTGTGCTGCTGAACAGGCTCAGATAAGATTTGAAAAGCCATATGGATATTTTGAAGGAGAAAAACAACTTACTCAGACTCAAATCAGAGAACGTCTTGAGAGAATACCTGATGAAGATCTGAAAGAAGTTGGCTTCTTGGGAGGAAGACCAGAATGGCTGGTGCTTACGCTTTTAGCAGTTCCACCGGTTATCATGAGACCATCAATCACATTAGAAACTGGTGACAGAAGCGAAGATGATCTAACACACAAGACTGTAGATATAATCAGAATCAACCAAAGACTTAAAGAAAACATAGAAATAGGAGCACCTGATTTCATTATAGAAGATTTATGGGAACTATTACAGTATCATGTTGCTACATTTTTCGATAATACATTAGCTGGAATACCAGCAGCTAGACACAGATCAGGAAGACCTTTGAAAACTCTGGCAGACAGATTAAAATCAAAAGAAGGAAGATTCAGACACAACCTGTCTGGTAAAAGAGTAAACTTCTCAGCAAGAACTGTAATTACACCAGATCCATGTTTGAGCATAAATGAAGTTGGAGTACCATTAATGATAGCTAAAGAATTAACAATACCGGTTAGCGTAAATCAAAATAATATTGAGATGCTGAGAAAATTGATAATGTTTTCTCCAAACTGGCCATCTGCAAATTATGTAATCAGACCAGATGGAAAGAAGAAAAGAATAACTGATGATATCAAAGAAGAAATTGCCAAAGAAATAGAACCAGGTTACATAGTTGAAAGACATCTTCAGAACGGAGACATAGTATTGTACAATAGACAGCCATCTCTGCACAGAATGTCAATCATGGCTCATAGAGTAAGAATAACTCCTTGGAAAACATTTACTATGAATGTTTGTGTCTGCGCACCATATAACGCTGACTTCGATGGAGATGAAATGAATCTTCACGTTTTACAAACAGAAGAAGCAAGATCAGAAGCAGAACTGCTAATGGAAGTTCAGAGACACATCAGATCACCAAGATACGGTGGACCTATAATCGGTTGTGAACAAGATCATATTTCTGGTATATTCATGCTGACACAGAAAGACAATATTTTGACTAGAGAAGAAGTATTCAAGATGCTTGCAGACATTGGCATGTGGGTAGAATTGCCAAAGAAGAAAACACTTACTGGAAAAGAAGTTTTCAGTTTATTGTTGCCTAAAGGATTAAACATATCATTCAAAGCAAAAGCTTGCGGATGCGACAAATGCATCAAAGGAACTTGTCCAAATGATGGATACGTTGTTATTAAAAACGGAAACCTAGAAAGAGGAGTCATTGATGTCAAGGCAATAGGTAGAGAAGCCGGTAAACTTATAGATATAATTGAGAAAGAATACGGATTTGAAGAAGCTCACAAATTCATAGATAGAGTCGCAGCACTTGGTATAAGATACATTGATAAAACAGGTTTCACTGTTGGTATAAGTGATGTTGATCTGAACAATGAAGCAAAGGAAAAAGTTGCTAAGGTAACAAATGCAGCTCAGACAAAAGTTTATGATTTAATAGCAGATTATCAGCAGAACAAGCTTGAGATACTTCCTGGAAGATCTGCAAAAGAGAGTCTTGAAGCAGCTATACTTAACACATTAACTAAGGTAAGTGAAGAGTGTGGAAAGGTAGTAGCTGATGTAGTTAAAGACAACTGCGTTGTAATTATGGCTAAGTCTGGAGCAAGAGGTTCGATGACACACGTAACACAATTGTCAGCATGCGTTGGTCAGTCAAGAACACTTGGTGAAAGAATGCACCGTGGTTACAATTCTGGAAGAAGAACACTATCATTGTTTAAACAGGATGATTTATCAGCAATACCGCATGGTTTCATTATTAACAGCTTCAAAACAGGACTTAATCCAATAGAGTTCTTCTTTGATGCTATGTCAGGAAGAGAATCACTCATGGATAAATCTTTGAGAACGAGACACAGCGGTTATCTAGAAAGAAGACTTATGAATGCATTGCAGGATTTGAAAGTTGAATATGATGGAACAGTGAGAGACAACAGAAAAGTTATAATACAGTTTACACCTGGAGAAGACGGAATAGATCCAGGAAAATCAGATTGGGGTATACTTGATGTCAAATCAATTATACAGGCTGTATTAAGGTGATTATGATGACAACACTAAAAGAAGCAGAAGCAATATTGCCTCCAAAGATAATTGATGATCTGAAAGAATCATTCAGAGAATTCAAACTAAGCGATTCACAAAAAGAGAAGGCAATAAAACTAGTAATAGAACTTTACAATAAGAGCAAGTTTGATCCAGGAGAGGCTATGGGGGTCATAGCTGCTCAGAGCATATCTGAACCTGGTACGCAGATGACTATGCGAACATATCACGTGGCTGGTGCTGCTTCTATACAGGTAACTTTAGGTTTGCCTAGATTGATAGAAATATTTGATGCAAGACGTGTTCCAAAAACACCAAGCATGAAAGTTTATCTTAAGAAATCTTATAATACTAAGGAGAAGGCAAGCAAGATTGCAGGAGAACTTCAAGAGACAGTTCTTGCAAATATTACTTCTAAACCAATAATCGATTTATTGAACAGCGAAATAGAATTTGAGTTTGATCCAGTGATCGTAAAGGAC
>JAQUSH010000002.1 GCA_028715225.1 Candidatus Aenigmatarchaeota archaeon
ATAATCATGAAATATTCATTTACATATAATGTTTCAGTTCAGGGGCCAATAAACATAATGAATGAAGATGTTTACATGGATAAGCTAGTTAACAACGAGATAAATCCAAAACAAGTAGAGACTACTTATAGCGGCGGTCCAGTCATGCTAGGACTTTTGATAAACGATCAGCCTCTGATACAAAACCAGGATTCCTATGTAACAGTTAAAGTTTACAACAAAGGAAAAGGAATTGTTCTGAACGCCGCTAAGTTAAAATTAACAGTTCCTAAAGAAAACATACCAGAATTATCAGATGAAAATATAATAAGTAATACAAGAATGACAGGAACAGCAGTTGAGGATAGCGGAGATTATTATACGATCACATCGGAAACTTCAATTGTTGGCAAAGATGGATTAGAGAAAGATGAGAATGCATTCTTTACATTCAGCTTCAAAGGAACATTGCCTGAAGACGTAATAGAGAAATCAACAATAATAACAGGTGAGCTTGAATACAGATATACAACTGATAAAGAATTGTCATTCCCAATAGAAAAGGTGCCTGTCCAATAAGCATTTATACTAAAAAATCAATATAAAATTGAGTGTTTAAATGAAAGCAGAATACATCATACCGGTTATTGCAATTCTTTTAGTAGTAACTGTATCAGGATGCGTTGATTTCCCAGGATTCTCATCTTTATTTGGAACAAATCAGCAGACAGTTGAGCAATCTCCAGATATCATAATAATGAAAGATGTAAATGTTATTCCAAATCCACCAATAATGGCTGGAAATGATTTCAGTCTTACATTTATTCTAAAGAATCAAGATATGTCAGGACAGGAAATAAAAAACGTTGATTTGAAATTATACAACTGGGGCGTATGTGAACCTAAATATACTGACGATCAAATAAATTTCTACCCAGATGGATGGGAAGAAAAAGAAGGTTATTGGATTAATACTTTTGATGAAATGACTTCTCAGGAAGAACAATTAATTGAATTAGAGTTCACAGCACCAAGCAATGAAAGAATAGGAAAACTTTCAGCAGACTGCCCAATAAAATGGGAAGTTAGCTATGATTTCTCAGCAATTTCACAGGATGACTTTGCTGTAATATCTAGAGAGAGAAACAAAGAATTAGCAAAAGCAGGTTTGACATGGGAAGGTTCAGATCAGCCAGAATATGTAGGAATCGGACCTGTAAAATTATATTACAGATTCAATACGCCTATGCCAGTGCAGTCAGGATCTAGCATTCAGTTTGCATTATGGGCAGAAGACAGAGGTGTAGGAATATATCCAAAGATACTGGCAAATACGATGTTCATCAAAGTTCCAAAAGAATGGGTGAGTTCTGATTTTGATACAGCAAACGCATCATGCAAAGGCGGATTTGAAGTATTGACATCTGAACAACTAACTACAGGTACATTGCCAAATTCTGCAACAGCTTATGCAATTGCTGATGTCGGTGTAGACAAAGATGATTATGTCACATATACGAATTACAAAGATATATCATTCATAAACAGAAAAACTCCAGAAATTATATGCAGTTTCACTGCTCCTGATTTAGATACAGCAGGAGTGCCTGAAAAAACATACCTATTTTCAGCAAATGTGACAGATTATAATTATAAAGTCCTTGAAGATCAGACTGTAAACATCAAGCCAAGCGTTTAAATACATAAAAGATAATTAATTCTTATGCAAAAAGTATTAGGTTTATTGTTACTGGTCGTTTTAGTATCTGGATGCATAAACTTTGGCGGATCTAAAGCAATGTTCGGTATTCTTGAAATAACAAACAATCCTGATATTTATCTAAAAGTTGAAACTTCTGCTGACGAAATCAAAGCAGGAAGAATAGTACAGTTGCAGTTTACTTTTGAAAACAAAGGAAACATAAACTTAGAGAACATAGATGTCAATGCTTATGACCAGTGTTTGTTCAAAGGAGACAACACAAAAACAATAGAAGAAATTAAACCTAATAGAAGCAGCACATGGCTTTGGACATGGGATGCGATGGACACGGAATTTGAAAGAGATTGTGAAGTTAAATTCAGAACAACATATCAGAGCGAATCTGGAATGTCAACAACAATAAATGTTCTTAAACAATCAGAATATTATGCAAGAGAAGCAGCAGGCACAATGGATCAGGTTCGTTCAAATACAATAACAAGTGACAGCAGCTTGAAAATAACTACTAGTTTTTCAGATCTTCAGCCGTACATGGAAACCGAATACATATACATTTTCATAAATTACGAAGATATAGGTCCAGGATTGATAAAACAATTGGATAAAGAATCTGTTGTTTTAGAGGTTCCTAGCAATTTGGAAGGCACATGTACAGGATATGCTGAAGATGATGAAACAGGAAATCTTGTTTTGAACTCAAACCTGAACTTTATTAACAAGAAAGCAGCATCTACGACCTGCAAATTCAAAACAAAGGCGAGTCAACCGATAGATTCAGGTGAATTAAGGATAACAGCAACCTATAAATATCAGTTTGACGATTCTTTATTATTGAAGGTTAAACCAAGATGATATAAATGAAAAAAATACTAGCCCTGTTTGCAATTATTATGATTGTAGCAGTCTCTGGATGCGTAGGAGGCAAGAACGTAGCAGGCAAAAGTGGCTATGGACTGGAAATACTTAACTTTTCTTCAAGTGCAGATTCATTATTCAGCAAGCAGACATCAATAATAACAATGCAGGTTGAGAATCAGGGTGGGGCAAAGGTAAACAGTGACAATGGTTTAGCTCTTTTGATAATACCAACTGACTGGGAAATAACGCAGCCAGCAGGAGAATATGCACAAGCTTACAAGAAAGACATTAATTTTGAAGACACAAACAAAGGAACAGTAGCTGGAATTGATTATTTCAAGTGGACAGTAAAAGCACCTCCTTTAGCTCAAGGTCAGACTAGCATATATCCAATAATTGGAAGAATTTATTATGATTATCAAACTACTTTATCTGGAAACATATGGATCTATCCTGAAGCTGAATTATATTCAGAAAATCAGAAAGGTTCTAAATTAGAGAAATCATCATACAACACAACTAGAGGACCAATTTCAATAAGCATGTCAGTTGCACCAGATCCAGTTCCAATATATTCTGACGGAGAGATATTCCCAATAACAATAACTCTGAAGAATGTAGGCGGGGGAACAGTATACAAGAACGATGTAGTTACATCTTCATATTATGATTTGCCAGAATCTTACAGAGACAGAGTAACACTAGGAATAACAACTCCTTCAAACCTAGTGATAAATGATCCAACATGCACAGAAGACATCATATTCTTCGGAGACACTGCAACAATAATGTGCGATGTGAAAGTAGTCAGCGCACCAAAGACAAAGCAATTATCTCCAATCTCAATAAATGTTTATTATGGATATTATACTGAAAAGCAGATTTCAGTAACTGTAAACGGAAAAGAAACAATATCTGATGAAACACCAACACCTACTCCAACACCTTCAACAGATTATGTATTGGATGCTGACATAACAATAATTGATTCAACAACAACATCACCAACACCAGCAAAAACAATAAACTTTTGTCCTGGTTCAAAGATAGGTTCAAATTACAAATTCATAGTTTCAGATGTGACTTCAGCTAGCGCAAAGATAAGAGTTGAAGGATTGCCAGATGCATCAGATACAGCAGAAAACACAATAACAAAAGGAAGCACATGGGAGACAGAAAGAAACAGAGCATCATTTTCAATAACAATAAACAGCATAGATACAACATCAAAGATAGTAAAGGCAACAATCGTAGTTGATAAGAAAGTGCAAACAAGCGACAGACAGTTTGTAACACTAACAGATTCAACTGTTTTAACATCGCCATTAGGAACAGCTTATACTTTCAGATTTACAGGATTAGCTAATACATCTAGTGGAGCAAGCGGATATCCACAAGCTTTGAATTATGCAACATTTGATGTAAATGGAAACACCATAACAGTATACAGAAACACAGCAGGACAATGCATAAAGACATTGCAAGTGGGCTCTGAATGGATAGGAATAGGAATAGACAACTCAGCAACAGCAATAGCAGGTGGAGACACCCCAACAACAGGAAGCATAAAGACAATACTTGCAGTAGGTACATCAAGAACAGCTGTGGAAGATTCAATCAGAAACGGTTATTATGCATCAGACAGCTGCTCTGCAGCATTGACACAGATAACTTTAGGATCTAGCTGCTAAGAAACTTTTCAAATTCTTTTGAGGAATATTTGATTTTATTTTTCCATCTAGAAGTATTTGTCCATATACACCATCATATCCAGGCTGAACGCGCAATGAACCTATTCTGTTTTTCATAACAATATCAGCTATTTTCTCTCCAACTAGCAGCTTAATCTTGTGTTCATCTGCTTCTAAAAGAACATTCAATTCAGAACCAAATTCATTTGTCAGCTTATCCAAGTCAATAAATACTTTCTTTGTTCCTGGTTGAGTATTATATGCAGCTGCAATTAATTCTGCTAACGGTAAAAGTTTTTTGAAAGGTATTGAACCCTTTGGCACGAAACCTTCTTTACGATCAGCTAATTCTTCAATTCTATATTCTACACCGATAGTCATTTCTTTATGACAAACTGGGCAGATTTTGTGCAACTTCTTGCTCTCTTTAGGATTCATGAATACATTGCAAGCACGATGACCGTCCCAGTGATATTTTCCGTAAGCTGGGTCAACCTCTATAGTATATAGAAATCTTTTATCGCGCTTGATTATCGCATCAATTATTTCTTTGTAATTCATTTTGCAGTCGAATACATTAGCTTCACGACCAAGCTTCCAAGAATAATAAGAATGCGAATCACTGTTTGAGACGAGAGAAAACTTATCTAACGATGAGATGCGCCATAGCATCGCAGGGTCTGCGCTCATTCCTGTTTCTAAAGCATGAATATGTTTTGTCTGATCCTGAAAACATTCTTCTATTGAGTTGAATCCACCCTTTGAACCAAGTATGCCAAACCATGGTGTCATAATGTGAGCTGGTATAAGCATAATATCTTTAGATATCTTCATCATAGCTTCTGTGAATTCAATCGCAGAGAAACCGAATATAGGTCTTCCATCATAATCAACACGTCCTTTTGTCTTAAGCCATTCTGTTATCTGCGATGCAATATCAAAGTTTGGAGCAAGTATAACAAAATGAACACGCCTACCATGGCCGTCTTGCGTATACATCAGAGATATTTCAGCAGTTAGCATGTAATTGATATCTGATTTGTATTTGTAGATTCCAGGTTCGTGTTCTCTAAGGAGCGACTTCATTTCTTTGAACCATAATGGATGTGTAAAGTCTCCGGTACCGACTAAATTAATTCCTTTTATTTTAGCATACTTGTCAATATTCTCTATGTTCATGTTCTTCGACGTAGCACGCGAATAATGAGAATGCATATGCAAGTCAGCTATTATTTTCATAATAATCACACGTAATAAATGAATATATATTTGTTGAAGTTAATATTAAACTATGTTTCACAGCAAGTTTATGCATCTTACAAATAAATCAAGAAATGTTATTATTTTATTCTCCCTGCTTTCATTAATTGAGGGAGTTCTATGGTATTTTTTACCGATATATTTTGAATCGCAGCTGAACAGCCTTTTCTTAATTGGTATGCTTATGGCAGCTCACCCGTTAGCTTCTCTTTTTGCTGACCTTCCAGCTGGAGATTTATGCGATAAGATTGGCAGAAAATTTGCGTTTATCATCGGAGCAATCGGTTTTCTAGCTTCATTTCTACTCTTATACACTGACAATTTTATTGGATTTCTATTTTTCATGCTGATATACGGAGCATTTTCAACACTTTATTCTGTTTCAGCGAACACGGCTATCATAGATTATAGCAACAGAAACCATGTCGGAGAAGTTAATGGTATATTTGTTTCATTGGTATATTTTGGCTGGTTTGCTGGTTCTGTTATAGCTGGAATTTTAGGTTCTATATTTATTCAGGTGACTTTGTTTAATATTCTTGCAATAGCCCTTTTACTTGTAACGTTAGGAGCTATTCTTTATTTTCCAGGAAAGACGATGCCTAAAAAACACAGTATGCGAAAAGCTGGAAGAATTTTAATAAGAGACCATTTATGGTTCGGTGAATTCGGTTCTATAAAGAAAATAAACATTTCAATAATACCGGCGTTATTCTTTTATTTCATCTGGGGTTTTTGGGAATATGCAATATGGACATTTGAACCGATATATACAAATGTTGTAGTTGGTTCTGATTTTTTTGTTGGTGCCATAATTTTAGGTTTGTTAAGTTTACCAACAATATTGATAGCTCCTCTCGGTGGTTGGTTGACAGATAAGATAAATCCTAGAAAGATGATTTTTTATGGAGCAGTATTACTTATTATTGGCCAATCTATATTTTTAATGATACAGGATTTGATTGGACTTACACTGTCACTTATCATAACATCTATTGGAATATGTTTTATATCGCTACCAATCTGTTACATTGAAAAGGTACAAGTTAAACAAAACTTCAGAGGAGAGGTTGTCGGTTATGAAGAGATGTTATATAACATCGGTGGGATACTTGGGCCATTAAGTGTTGGTACACTGTTTACTATTACAAACATGTCACATTTATTTTATCTGACATTTTCTTTGTTTTTAATTTCAGTAGTTCTTTTAATTCCTTGGAGCAGAAAAGTGTTTAAGTAAATTTTGAAATTAATTGGTGGGCCCGTCCGGATTTGAACCGGAAGCCTTCTGCACGTCAAGCAGACGTCATGCCGGGTTTGACTACGAGCCCATTGAATATTATTTATAATAATAAGTTAAAAGCTTATTTATTTAGGAGATGTAATGTATTTATGGACAAAATAAAGGTTTCAATAGGTAAATCAGAAAAAGAAGATGTTTCTATAGATGTTCAGAAACTAGTCACGGGAAGAACCTGCGTTATTGCGCAATCTGGTGCAGGAAAATCATATTTGATTGCTGTTCTCTGCGAACAGCTTCTAAAGCATAATGTTCCTTTTTGCATAATTGATACAGAAGGTGAATATTTTTCGTTAAGAGAAAAATATAAATTATTATGGATAGGCGGCAGCAAATCTGATCTGAACATAGATAATACAGATTTTCAAAAACTAGCAGTCAAAGTAGTAAGAGATGGAACACCACTGATACTTGATGTTTCAGATGTTCCGGATGAGAGAGGAGTTGTTTCTGAATTTTTGAAACACTTGTATGAGATTGCAGACGAGATGAGGAAACCATATTTGCTTATGATTGAGGAGGCAGACAAGTTTGTTCCACAGTCTAAAGAATCAATGCCACAGATTGAAGAAATATCTAGGCGTGGCAGGAAGCGTGGTTTGGGATTATTATTAGCATCGCAGCGTCCGGCGCTTGTCAATAAGAATGTATTGTCACAGTGCGGAAATCAGATGATAGGCAAGCTAACTACTGAAAACGATCTGCAAGCAGTTAACCTGTTCTTTGGTTCGAGGAAAGAGTTAGAAGAACTTCCAGAGTTAGAGCCAGGCGAATTCTTTGTCATGGGTGATATTTCTAAGAAAGTAAAGACAAAAATCAAGGAAAGAGAGACAAAACACAAGGGTTTGACGCCTATATTAATACCTAAATCGGCAGGAAAGATATCAATAAAGGAACTTATGAAAAAAGATAGGATAGACATAGACCTGCCAGAAGGAAAGCCATCACACTTCAGAGGAATCAAGCCAGCTCTTAGTAAAGAAGACATAACAAAAATAGCTGATGCAAAGGCAGGAAGAAAATTTGTATTGTTTGGAAGCAAGCATGATATTAAATATATACATCTTGAGATGCACCCATTAATTTATACAGAATTCAAGGTACCAGAAGGAATAATCAACAAGAAATACAAAAAATATTCTTTCATTCTTGATGGATTAAGTGGAGATTTTGTAGACATAAGAAATGGATTGAAATATCACAAAGGATTCGGAAACATGATAGGAATGTCTGATTCTGAAATTAAAGTTCTAGCTGGTGTCAACAAAAAAGGAATAACTGTTAGTGAACTTAAAACAAAGATAAAGATGTCTGAAAAAAATGTTAAAGTAGCCCTAGCTAACCTTGAGAAAAAGAACATGGTAGATCACAATAAGAAAATATATTTTCTTTTAAGTGGAGTGGAATTGCCGAATATAAAACAAAGCCATGTTTATCCTGCAACTGATTTTTCAATTGATGCCAAATCTGTTAATAATAAAATAAAGGAAAAGGATATTGAAAATATAATTAAAGCAATAAATGATAAAGCAGAAGTACTGAAATTTGAATTATTCTATTATCCCATGTATTCAATTTATTTCTCAAATAGAATTGTGAATATAGACGGTGTTACTGGAAAAGAAATTTAATAATTAAAAATAGTGCAAGCGTATATCCAATTTGAATCATATGTAACTGTTACTGATTTTGGTTGTAATTCTTCAGAATAAGCAACTAAAATTGGATCTTGTGTGATTTGATAGGTGACTCTAGTCCAGTGACCGTCTGGCGAAGTTTCTATTTTATTATCACTGTTTTTATTGAATATGTTTAACATAAATAATTATTTGTATAGAAAAGGATTTAAAGTGCATCTGAGGGGATTTGAACCCCTGTCGCAAGCTTGGGAAGCTTGTATACTGCCACTGTACTACAGATGCAATAATAGAGATTAATAAACAAATTATAAATTATTACCCAAATATCATTCCCATACCAGATGCAGCGCCTTCTTCCTCTTCTTTGACCTTCTTTTTCACATCTTCAGCATCTTTTCCTTTGATCAGAACAGCCCCTTCCTTTGTTATTTCCTTTTCGTGTTTGTCAAAGAACTCTTTCTCAGCTTTAACCAATAGATAGTTTGCTCCTGGTTTGCCGATAGAATCGCCTGTTTTCAAAGTGTAACCATTTCTAGCATACATGTTAGGCAAAAGCACTTTCTTCTCAAACTTGAAAGCCTGGCCGCATTCGCATTTCTTTTCAGGTGGCTGTAACTTCTTACGGTTGTCTTCCTTAGAATCATATTTGGAAATATCAAATGGAGAGAACATTCCTTCTAGTTTCTTGCCGCATTTCGGGCATTTAGCTAAAACATCAAACTTGTCTTCGCTTTCTAGGACGTTCTTAACTTTGCCAAAATCTTTTGCTTCAATTTTGTAGACTCTCGTTTCCATGCTAATCAGTTGATATCTAAGTTTTATAAACTTTATGGAGCCTCGAACGGGATTCGCACCCGCGACCTGCTGCTTACGAGGCAGCCGCTCTACTAGCTGAGCCATCGAGGCATACTAATTATTGTGATTCACAAAGCTTTAAAATATTAGATTACTAATGAATATCTATGATTGATAAGAATATAGCAGATGAAAAAGTAGAATCAGGATGGATAAGAGCCTGGTTTGCTTTTGAAGTTCTGGCTGGAAAAGAGAGTAAAGCCAAAAGCGCACTGACAGAATTAATGGATAAGTTAGATCATGATGGTCGTGTTAAATTATATAAGAAAGATTTTTCAGAAATCAAAGAAATAAAGAAACCAATCAAAGACATAGAAGTCGGATATTCAATGGCATGCGATATAGAGCTTATTGCTAACAGATTTGAGGATTTGATAAAGGTAGTTATTGAATATGGTCCATCTGCATCTGAGATATTAGAGCCAGCTAATCTTGAAATGAAGGTAGGCGAAGCTCAAGGCGTGTTGAATACAGTATCACAGATGATGCATAGGTTCGCAGCAGCTGGTTTAGGCGGAATAGTAGTTTTAGGCAAGAAAGAGTGATTTAATGAATAAGTGGCTAATAGCACTCATATTTGTATGTTTAATGAGTTCAATTGGATTCTCGCAGATATATCAGTATAGTGTTAACGTGGAAATAGGTGACAAAATACAATACGATTCAAACATCATAGTGCTTGGATTGAGCAATGACATGTTTTCACTTACAATACCAGGAGTAGTAAGCGATGTAAGTATCAAGGCAACTGGCTATTTTGAAAACACAACTTTCCCATTAGCATGCACAGTGACAGATACTACTCTAGGCAAACAATTATCTTGCCTAGTAGACAGATCAACAGATAAGGTTCTGATAAATGCAAAATATTCAAGTTCAGACAAATTAACAAAAAAAGAGGATTATTACATATTTTCTGATTCATTTAAGATGCCTATGAATGTCGACAAGTTTGCATTGCTTATTAAGATACCAGAAGGAACAGCTTTAGTTAAAACAGATCCATATAGTCCAGAAGATGCGCTTAGAGGTTCAGACGGGAGAAAGATATTTGTATACTGGAATCAAGAGAACATGCTGCAAGGCCAGACATTTGACGCATCTGTAGCTTATGAGGAAACTGTTCTATTTGATTATTCTATAATTGAAACAATTTTAATTGTAATCGTGACAGGTGTAGTTATAGTTGTTGTATTTCTGAAATACTTTATGAAACAAAAGAAAGTAGAAGTCATACTTCCAGTGCTAAAAGCAGATGAGAAAAAAATATTTGAAGCTATTTTGAAGCATGAATCAGGTGTAAAACAAAAAATAATTGTGCAGGAATCTGGTTACTCAAAGGCAAAAGTCTCAAAAGTTTTGAAAAACCTTCAGGAAAGAGGATTAGTCAAATTAGAACATATAGGCAGAACGAACAAAGTATACTACGATGAGAAATTAAGAAATAAGTAATAAAACAACTCCGGAAACAATTAGAAGCCATAAAACGTCTTAATTATGGCTTAAAATGAGCTCAGAAACAATCTATAGACGTATAGGAAACAGTTCTACAACATATATATATCCCCCTTTTTACCATTACTTTGTACGCGAAAAGCGCCAGCTAGAAATAGAATTAATACTTTTGGCGTAGTGAACGCACAAATTTGGCGCCAAAATACATGCGCATACACCGCGCAAACTGAAGCAACAACAAAGTTGTTTTCGGTTCATATAAAATAACGGAGGAATTAGATATGCAATTTAAGAAATTAGCAGCAGTGGCAGGAGCAACAGCAATGTCAGCTTTGTCAGTGCTAGCAGCACCAGTATTAGCATCAACAGTAACGGAAGTTGGAAAGATTTCAGACATGGTAACTGTAACAGGTTCAACAGTGTCTTTCCCAATGTTCGTAGTTGGAGCTAATGCAAAAACAGAAGATGTCGCAGGAGCTATTAACGTAGCTGTAAACATGGCATCTTACTCAAAGACAACAGAAACCATCGCAACAACTGGATCATCAAGTGAGACAGTTGAAGGTGGAGTAAAAATAATGACACCAGGAAATGAACTAATACCATGGACAGCAATGCAGTCTGTAAAGAGTGTATTGACTTCATCTGATATGGCAATCTTAGGAGATGCATCATATCAGACAGCTTCAGGTGGTTCATATCAGTACAAACAGTACATATATTTGTCTGGTGAAGAGTCATCAACAACAAACCACAAAGTTACATTTGAAAGCCCTTCAGGAGCAGATCCAGTAGCAAGCTTCAAAGTAACAGGAAACCTAAACCTGACAACATATAAAATGACATTCTCAACACCTGTGTCATTAAGCTCAGTAACAACAACAGCAACATTGCAAGCTGTATTACAGGGTACAACTATCCAGATAATGGGTAAGGACTTTGTAATTTCAGATTGTACATATGGAGCAGCTGGAAGAACAATAGCAGATATGACATTGATCGGTGGAAAAAATGTCATAACAGTAGCATCTGGTGAAGAAAAAACTGTATCAGTCGACGGAAAAGACTATATAGTAAAACTAGATGGTGTAGCACAACAGACAGTTGGTGGAACAGCAACTTACACTGCAGTAGGTAGTGTAGGCGGAGAAGCATTCGAACTTACAGCTGGTAACACAAAAACATTGTCTGATGGAACACTAGTAGCTGCAGTAAAAGTCATACAAGGTAAAACAGGAGAAGCTGACTTTGTAAAAATTGCAGTTGGTGCAGACAAACTAAAAATAACAGATGCAGGAACAGTAACAAAAGGAACATCAACAATATCTGAACTAACATCTGTGATAACATCTACAACAGCAAATGGTTGGACAGGAATGAAAATAACACACCAGGTTGCAAACGATGTATATCTAAAAGCTGGAGAAAAAATAACAAACCCATTCGGAGACACATTTGACTTAAAATTCGAAGGTTTGACACCAGCATTTGACGACGAAACAAACAGACAATCAATAACCTTCACTCCATCAACATACAAAATGTTGGTTGAGTACAAGAATGCAGCAGGCGATGTTGAAAACTTCCCAACACTTTACAACAACGCAACAACAGGTTCATACATATGGGCATTCGGACCTGCAACAGGAACAAATACTGAAAACTCTATGAGAGATTTCATATTTGATGAAGGACAAAACATCTCTGCAATAGACGATGACTATTTCGTTGTGTCAAAGTCTGGATTTTCAAGAGTGTTGCAGTTCACAACATTGACAGCTGAAGGATTGACATTTACAGATGTAAATTCAAACACATTGACATCTGCAAATACATCTGCTACAGCAGGTACATTGATTGTAGACGGAAATTCATTCGCATATTACATATTGAATGGAAATACTGCAATGACAATTAGAATGGACTTGAATGGAGATGGATACATAGGTGAAACAGCATCAGCTTCAGTAACACCAGCAAAGATATCTGTTGGAAACCGAAGTGTAGGTTATTCATACCTAACACCAAAGTTGATAACATCTGGACAGGGTGGTCTGTACTTCTACAATGGAAGTGCTAACTTAACTCTATACACAGGAGCAAATGTAAATTACCAGATAGCACCTGTTGGATTCGGTTCAATTGCAATAAGAAATGTATCTAATGTTGTAACTCTATACGAGTGGTCAGCAGGTACATGGACAGCAACTGGAGATACAATCACAATAGGAGCAGGACTTGGTGAACAGAGTGTAACAGATGAAATAGGAAACATAGACTATACACTAACTTGTGTAAACCAATCTGCAGCAGCTGGAACTTGTAACATAACTCTTGGTACAAGCAACTCAACTATGAAGAACGATAGAGGTTTCGTTTTAGTTGAAGAAGCACAGCAAGGATCAACAACACACAACTGGATATACCTACCTGTGTCATACGATGGAACAAACACAAGAGTATATATGACAACAGTAGCTTCAGACGATGCAAACTATGCAAATAGTGCATTAGCAGGTGGAGCACAGGAATACCAGGGTATGACAACATACGGTACTCTAGTAAAGTACTTTACAACAACTGGTGGTGGATCAGCAAGTGTATCTTACCCAGATTCATTCACATATGGAAACCTATATGTAATGACTCCAGAAGGTACAGTAATCACAACAGTTGCTGAAGGTGAAGGAGTATCAGCAGACAAAGTATTGGCTATAACAACAGACGTAGTAAAACTTGACAGCGAATTCGCTGACAAATCAAGCATAACTTCAGATGTTGTAATAGTTGGTGGACCTTGTGTAAACAAGGTAGCAGCTTGGGTATTAGGAGTAGAATATCCAGCTTGCGGCGCAGCTTCAGGAATACCAGAAAACAAAGCAATCGTAAAAGTTGTGAAAGACGCTTTCACAGAAGGTAAGACTGCATTGTTAATCGCTGGTTGGGAAGCAGCAAACACAGACTTTGCTTGCCAAGTTGTGCAGAATGGTGGACTAGACGGAAAGACAGCTGACTCAGTCACTGTTTCAGGAAGTGTAGTTTCATCACCAACAATAGAGTAAATCCTTAATTAGAAAGGGGGCAACCCCTTTCTTTTTATTTATTTTTTAAAAGTGATTCCATGAAAAAAGTATTATTAATATCGATGATGATTTTAAGCATTATATTTATCTCTGGATGCGTTCAGGAAAGCAAAGGAACGTATAAAATGGATTATTATGGAACAGAAATGTTATTCAATTCTAATTTAGAATTAGCAAAAGACATACCAGTTTATCCAGACAACGCAACATTGAAAGAAACTTTGTTTGGATACAATGTGATGGGATTGAGATTTGCTTATTACAAGAATGATACAGAAGCAGCATATTACGCTAAAGCGCTTGTTTCTTTCGCATCAAAATACACTAAAATGAATTTTGTAAGATGGAATTATGACATGAACGGAAAAATATCATATACCATGCTTAACCAGACAGATACACTTACATATTCTACAGAAGAAGAGCCAACAATCTTATTGTTAGGTCCGGCTTTTGCAGACGAAACAAAGATAGTTGTAGAAAATAACATTGTGAAAGTATATGCTAAAGATCTGGAAATCAGGAAAGGAGAATATGCTGGCTATACTGATTTCGATCTCGCAATGGATAAGATAATACTGGTGCTAGCAGAAGATTAACATGTTTGATATTATTATCAATCTGATTGTTGTTATACTTACGGTTTTTATCAGCAATGTATTCTTGATTACTCTTTTTCTAAAACGCGAAGGTTTGTTTCATGATCCCAAGCCTAAAGAATATCCAGATATAACCATTGCAGTTCCTGCTTACAACGAAGAGAAAAATATAAGCAGAACGCTGAAATGTCTGCTGAATCTTAACTATCCTAAAAAAATCAATATAATAGTCATAAATGACGCTTCTAAAGACAAGACAGCTGATGTAGTAAGAAAGTTTCCTGTTAAATTAATAGACAAAAAGAAAAACGAAGGAAAAGCAAAGGCATTAAATGACGCATTAAAAATAACCAAAACCAAGATATTCGGTTTCATAGATGCTGAGACATTTATGGATAAAAATGCGCTGCTGTATATGGTCGGATATCTAGATAAAAAAAATGTAGCTGCAGTTACGCCGTCGATATATGTTATGAATCCTAAAAATCTTATAGAGAACCTTCAGAACATTGAATATGCATTTTCAATGATGACTAAAAAGTTATTGACATTTTTAAGCTGCCTATATATGACACCTGGCTGCGCAATTTACAAAACAGATATTCTTAAGAAAGTAGGAGGATTTGACACAAATAACATATCTGAAGACATGGAAATAGGACTTAAACTCAACAGCTTTGGATATGTAGTTGAAGATTCTCTGAATGCAAAAGTATGGACAGTTGCACCAGACACGATTAAAAAACTGCTAAAGCAAAGAATAAGATGGTTCAGAGGAACAATGCACAACCTTAGAAAATATAAATCAATGTTTGGTAAAAGCGACATAGGATTATTTGCAATGCCTATTATATTAGTTGCAGGAATGTTTACAATGCTATCATACTTATTTTTCTTAGGATTAAACATATTTAATTTTGTACTTAACTTTTTTGCATTTTCATTAGCTTCAGTATTGTCTGGATTTACCGTATCAACAGCAAGCATACCTGTTGCCCAGAACATACTAGTGACATTTGCGGTTTTCCTGCTCGGGGTATTTGTTCTTAACATATATTTTTCGCAGAAAATAAGTGGTTTGCCATTATTTAGAAATATAAAAGAACTGCTCATATTTTTGTTGTTCTATTCTCCTATTTTATCATTAGCTTTAATAATAAGCATAATAAAAACTATTACAAGGCGTGAAATGAAATGGTAGAAGCTAAAATATATTCCCTGGCTGCATTGCTGACTCTAGTACTGGTACTCTCTTCACTTTATATGAACTATTATGTTTCTGAAATAAAACAAAAAGAACTTCAGGAAAAATATGATAGCATAAACAAACTTTTAAGCAGCTCACAGTTAGAATTTGAATACTTAGGAAATTCAAACAACAGCTGCGATTTGCTGAATGAGTCTGTAAACATAACAAGAACAAACCTGATCGGTATCAACAGAAAGCTGGAAGAATACAAAGAATACATGATATCTGATTCAGAATTCAACAGACTTAAAACAGAACAGACTATCTTGTATGTAAAAATCTGGATGCTGAGCAATCAAATAAAAGAAAGATGCGACATGAAATTTACAACTGTTCTATATTTATGGGATACAGACTTAGAAAGCAAACAGCAGGGTTACATACTTGATGCCATAAGAGAAGATCATCAGGACGACCTTCTCGTTATACCTCTGGACTATAATTTTAACATCGGTATAATAAACCTGATCAAGAAAGACCATGATGTAACTTCAGCACCTACTATAATCATAAATGAACAGACGAAACTAGTAGGACTGCAAAATAGAGAAACAATAGAAAAACTTCTTTAGATCATTGCAATTGTTAAGAAATCTCTGATTCCCAATGCTAAACCAAGTATAAGTATAACTATCTTTAGGAAATTCTTCATCTGTATATCCATTATGTTTTTGTCAAGAAGATACAATACAGTCCAAACAACTGCTATTTTCAGAGGGAACATTATCCACGGACCAAATATGCTTATCAAAAATCCAGGAAGCACATGCTGTTCATAGTAACCGAAAAATGATACGGCAGTAAAGGTAGATGAAGCATCAAATAAATGTGCAATCAATATTCCCGCGTTTATGAAACTTAGTTTCTTAGGAAACAGTTTATGATATCCGAAAAATGCTAAGAACCAGAAAGCTACCAAAGATAGAACTATGGTGACTGCAAGCAGGTTTGTTATTCTTGTTAATGATAAATTGTATAACAATAATAGAGAGCCAGAGATTATCATGAACTTATGATAAGGAACTTTGAAGTATTTCTCTAAAAATATTCCAGCTAACAATAAAGATATTGTTATCAAAAATATTACTACATATATTGGAGGAGAGCACCACCACCATTGATTTTCATATATTCCTAAAAAGTGATCTCTTAAGGCTCGCGTCCATCCGCCATAGATTATGAAAAGCAGAAGCGCCAAAAAGAAATTCTTATCAATTTTTACCTTTAATCTCTTAAGCAGTCTATATATCCAGACAGTAGCCAGAACTAAAATCAGTCCGTAAACAAGAGTTGATTCTAA
The DNA here is from genome assembly GCA_028715225.1 of Candidatus Aenigmatarchaeota archaeon. Taxonomy (GTDB): domain Archaea; phylum Aenigmatarchaeota; class Aenigmatarchaeia; order Aenigmatarchaeales; family Aenigmatarchaeaceae; genus JAHIDZ01. The sequence goes on from JAQUSH010000002.1 coordinate 16,993, forward strand.
AGTATAGTAGTGGCATAATGGTGTTACAAATTTTTCAACAAACCATTCTTTTATCATAATAACTTCAACTTTCCGGTTATCATATCTATTTTTTCATCTGTATCTGGTCCGATCCCTACAGCTGTCTTAGTTGGTCCTTCTAGCTGAGTAAGACCAGCATCTGTTATTAATTCACAAGATATTTTCTCCTTTTTAGCTTTCTTAAAAATATCAACTAATTCTTTCTCACTGTTTACCTTTAATACAACTTTTTTCATTCCTTCATTAAGCCATCTTTCCTGTTTGTCTTTGCTTACTAAAAGAAATGAAGCTATGCTTGCATGCGAAGCCTGGGCAGCAATTTTTCCTTTTCCCATCTTCAGATCGTTTCTGATTATTATAGCTTGTTTCATAATGATAATTTCAAATACTCCTATAAATAAGTATATAGTATGCTTCACAAGATAGATCAAAAATACAAAATAAGAAGTAAGCTTCTGAAACCATTTGCAATTGATATAAATCCAAATATTGTCACTTTTATTGCACTGCTTGTCGGTATGGGAGCTGGCGCATTTTTCTATTTCAACATGCTTGAATACGCTGTTCTGTTTTTATTTTTGAATGGTTTTTTTGATGTTTTGGACGGAGAAATAGCAAGGCGAAGAGGACCAACTGTTCTTGGTGATTTCTTAGATCACATATCAGACAGAATAGTTGATGTAGCAATACTTCTAGGAATAGCTTTAGGCGGCTATGTTTCATTAGAAATAGGAATGTATACAATCATAGCTGTTTTGATGGTATCTTATCTTGGTACTCAGGCACAAGCTGTCTCTAAAGTAAGATTATACAAAGGATTTATGGGAAGAGCAACAAGGCTCTTGCTTCTTATAGGTTTTGCTTCAGCAGAAATATTTTATTCAGGTATATTATATGAAGGAATACTTGTCATGCTAGCACTTTCACTGATTACTTTCATGCAAAGATTTATTCATATTTTCAGGGAATTGAAATGATAACAGCAGCAACATTTTTGCAATGGGCTCAGAGCACAATAGCAACATTTGGTTATGCCGGAATATTCATAGTTGCAATGATATCTTCTGGTTCTGTGATGCTTCCAACATTTCCGCTTTCAGCTGTAGTAATTCTAGCAGTTGCGCTGA
>JAQUSH010000055.1 GCA_028715225.1 Candidatus Aenigmatarchaeota archaeon
ATATAGATTATAATAATATTTCCATAAGAAATATAGGTTATATATTCTGTTATAAAATATCTATGGTGTGTTAACAATGAATGTATATGTATACATATCAATACATATGTATGTATCAGCTATGCTTCATATATAAGATATACAATTATTTTCCATAAGAAATATAGGTATAATAACAATAAAATCAATGAAGTTAAGAATCTTATTGATATTGGAAGTGCTTTTGTTAAATTTGCATCTGAAACAGATGCTAGGAAGGTACAGATTAAAGAATATTGTGAACGGGTGAGGGGTTAAATGGTCTAGATTACCGTTAAGGTTTTAAGTTCAAGAACCTAATTATAACTATGAAATTAGATAATGTTAAAAAAATTAGTGAATTCTTACCAGAATTTAAACGAAGAATTGAAATAATAGAATTAGATAACATAGAACCTAATCCTATAAATCCAAGAAGAAAATTTAGTCAAGAACAGGAAGACGAATTAATAGAATCAATAAATTCAAAGGGCGTATTACAGCCAATTACTGTATATGAAAAGAAAAATAAACTAGGGAAATTTGTAATACTAGATGGACAAAGAAGATTCTTAGCATCTAAAAAACTAAATTTAAAAACAGTTCCTGCACACATAGTTACATCTGAACCATCAATTATTGAGAACTTATCTATGATGTTTCATATACACAATGTACATGAAGATTGGACCGATTTAGCTGTTGCATTATCATTAGAAAAAATTCTAGGGGAGTTACACATCAATAAAACTAAATTAAATAAGAATAATCTGAGGGTTATTCAAAAAATAACTTCATTATCTGAATACAAAATAAAAAAATATGTTGATATCTTAAGCTATTCTAAATCTGTTATTGAAAAGTTTAAAGATTCTGAAATTAATGACAAAATGGATCTAGATATCGATATTTTAACAGAACTTAGAACTCCTATTAAGATGATACAAAAAGTAATACCATCCATTTTAAATAAATACCCAGATTATAAAATTGTCGATATATTAATTAATAAAAAAAAGGATAAAATTATAACAACAAACAAGGAAATACGAAAACTGAGTAAAATACTTAGAAATGTAGAAATAGGAAACATAAATAAACAAGTTGCCTTGGAAAAATTTAGAGATTTCTTTGAAAATAAGAATTTAACAATAGAACAAATATATTCTGATACGGCGGAAACACTTGAACAGACTAAAATTGTTATAAAATCTGCAGAAAAAATAAGCCGTGATATCAATAATATTGACACTAGAAAAATACCGAAAGATAATAAGTTAGAATTTGATGTAATCTTGGAAAAATTATTACGAGATATAGAAAATATTAGAAAGAAATTGAAGTGATTGAAACGTCTGAAGAAAATTCTTTTGATAGAGAACAAACAATTCTTAATAAGATAGGGTTAATTCTCAAAAATAAAGGTTTCGAGAATATATCATATAATCGTGGACCAGATTCTAGCTGGGCGTTTGATATTTTTGCTGAATCTAATAGTGTGGCTATGGGCATAGAACTAAGAAGGAACAATTATGTTCCAGATATACTGATAGAAAAAATAAATAAAATTAAAAAATACAATAAGAAGTTATATATTTATTTCATTTTTGAAAATCAGCCAAACCCATCTACAATCAATTTCCTTAAAAGACATAAACTTGGCATCGGTATTTTCCGAGAAAATAAAATATATGCTATTTTGAATTCTGGGGATTTTTCGAACATCAATAAAAAGATACCTCCCCATAATCAAAAACATAAAAACCCAAACGTCCCATCTATATATATATTCATTAGTTCAAAAATACAAAATAAGGATGGTCTACCATTTAAAGAAAGAAAAATTGCAAAGAGTGTAATAAGAAATATCGCTCAAACCCACAATATACCAATTATACCAATTACTATTGAAGACGATTTAAAGGGTAGTACAAAATTTTCAAGAATTGCTATTAAAAAACTAGAACCTTGTCAGTTTTTTGTTTGTATACTTGGAAAAGAACATGGAAAAATTGTAGAAAAAGAAGTAAAAAAAGCATTCAAATTTATAAGAAATAAAAAATTTATTCTAATCTTAAGAAAAGAAATGAAATGGGAAGATTTTGAAGAAGCACAGAAAAAATTATTAGATTTTTTAGAAGATAAAAATGATATTTTACCATACTCAGGACAGAATGATATCCGTAAAAAATTAGAGTGCAATTTAATGAAAATGGTAAGCGAATACTGTTCCATTAAAAAGATAAAAACTCCTTTCAAATTTTAATATGAATATAATTTGATAGTCAAAACATACATAATTCTTATTAATCTACACATCAATATTCAATAATGTTCCTAACACCATCTGGCCCGTGGTTCTCAATATCTGAGTTTAATATTCAGGCGTATTGTGAAGTCCAGTTAAAATACAGATGGTCCGGAATAGTTCGTGTGACACCAAGCATGGTCTTAGGAACGAAAGCACACAAACAAATAGAAAACAAGTTCGTAGAAGATACGAAAGATCTAGAAGAAGTAAGCATAGAACAAGCACTAGAACTAGCTAAACAAGGAATATCAACTGTCGCGCGGGAACTGCCAATAACTTCACCTACATTCCGTCTGAACGGTATCATAGATCAGATAGAGATAACACCTAACGGCATAATCATTTTAGACGATAAGCCTAGCGAATACGCTCATTATGGCTCACAAGTGCAATTATATCTTTATGCTATTGCGTTTAAAGACCGCTACCGGCCGGATTTAGACATACAAGTAAGAATACGACACAGAGACTCAGGCGACACTGTCTGGGAAGACATGTTAACAGAAGAGATACATAATGAAATAATGGAACGGCTTCAGCGAATGGTAGAATTAGCTTTAGGTCAAAGAGAGTTTGAGCCAACTCAGAATCCGAAAAAATGTGAAAAATGCACTTACAGAGAAATGTGCAAAACCAATCTATAAATACCAATCAAACTAATTCTAAAGTAATGTTCAAAAAGACTGTAAACATAGGCTTAACAATTATAGCAATAATAGGATTAATCATGGTAATCATGAACATAAAAGACATACAGAATATCAACCTATGGTATGGAGTTATCTTGGTTCTTTTAGCAGGTGTACTGTACAAAAAGATATTCGAAGAATAATGCGTAATTCTTAAAACCCATCAAATCAATAAAGTTAGTGTTTATATCCTTTTCGGTATATATTTTATTATGAGCGATTTTAATAAATTAAAAACAATGCCATTGCCAAAGAAATATGTAGCAAGCTTCAATGGTCCTGGAAGTGGGATGTATTATAAACAGAATAAAAGATCTACAAATCCATTTCTAAATGCACCGATTGAAGAAGCAGAAGGTGGTGTAATCTATTTTGGTAATGATGTGAAAAGAAAAGATTTAATGTCAGTTTTGAATGTTCTCGATGTTGGTAATACAAATGATTCTGATAAATATGCAGTCTATTTGCATGATGCAACTGTTCCATTAGAAGAAGGATATCTTCAACAGATGCGCATTGTAAACAGATTTGGTTTACAGTTTGCAATGGATGAAATTGATGACAATGAATATGAAAATTATCCATCACAGCCTATGGATGTAAAAGATGCTTTCTGGGCATTTATGGAGAAAGAAAAGAAGAAATGGGGTACGCACTTTTGGGATGACAAGAAGAAGGGATTGGCTGGCAAATTCGGGGGTAATGGTGATTGTGCTCGTGAAGAACTTTCTTTCGGTCTGATGGTAGAAAGTGGCTATCATGAAATCTATCGAATATGGAGCCGAGCCTGGTTAGTAACTAAATAATTTATAATCAGTATTCCCAAGTTTCTAGTTGTGTTTAAATCCTTTTCTATTCTATAATTATTATGCTAAAAACTTACGGCAGCCGAATAGATGCAACACAGCAAATTTTGGATTATTGCATAAAAATAGGTTCTTTGCCAGAATGCATTTTAGTTGAAGGAAATAAAAGCAAGAAAAATATAACTACCACAATAAGAAATCCTGTCATCAGCAGCCTTATTTCACAGACCAAAGAACAGAAATTCAATAATGTTAGGTTTATACAAGACAGAACATATGTCAGAACTACAGATTATAATAATTTTAATCTGTCTATAGCATTTAACTCAAATTTTTATGTATACTATCGAGCAGACCAATATTGGGGTCCGGCCTCTTCTTTATCTACAAAAATAAATGATCCTAAACATCTTGATAAAACTGAAAAAGAACTAAAAGCAATGATGCCGGTCTTTGATGGAAACAGATTTTTAACCAATTATCACATATCGCATCGTAATGAAAGAAATGCCACATCATTAGAAATTATTAATGACAGCTGGCTGATGGCTGACAATTTACCAAGATATTATATTGATTATATTCATAGATTAGATCCAGGTGAAACTATAAAACTGAAGGACTATTCTGTCTCTGTGCATAAAGGAAAAGAACTTTCTAAAGAACAAAAGAAAACACTTTTATTTGAAGACGATGACGTAATTCTTCTTCCTGACAATAAAGATTTTGCTATGAGTTCTCTAAAAATTCGAGTAGCGGATAATAAAAAAGTGATTGTTTTATTAGGATTTCCAGTGGAACTCGTAGATTATCAAAGTATGTTAAAAGACATGGCTACAAAAAAAGACTTTCATTCAACATTAAATATTTCTAATCTGTCTACAGATAATAAACTTACATCTAAAGAGATATCATATAATCATCTTCTTGA
>JAQUSH010000003.1 GCA_028715225.1 Candidatus Aenigmatarchaeota archaeon
ATAAAGCAAAACAAGTTAATGGTATGGTTTTAGGAACAAGCAATCGTTCTGAATTTATGACAGGCTACTTTACTAAATTCGGTGATGGCGCAGCTGACATAGAACCGATTATAAATCTTTACAAGACACATGTTCGAAAAGTTGCAAAAGAACTTAACGTTCCGAGAGAGATTATTGATCGAAAACCTACAGCCGGATTATATGAAGGCCAGACAGATGAAGGTGAAATGGGCATAACCTATGACAACCTTGATAAAATACTGGTTGGGTTTGAGTTGCATCTAGAACATAATGCTATTTCGGAAATTACAAACACGCCAGAAAAAGAGATAGAAAGAATATCTGAAATGGTAGAAAGAAACGAACATAAAAGATATCCGCCGAAATCACCACAGCGAGTTGTTGTTATGGGGCATTAGGCGATGAAATGAAAAAAGCACTATTCATTACGAGAGCACAGCCACTTCATTATGGCCATTTAGATATGATATCTGATGCGCAGAGAGATGGATATGAGATTGTTATAGGACTAGGAAGTTCAAATCAAAAACCAAGTCCATCTAATCCGTTTACTTTAGATGAAAGAATTAGAATGATAAAAAGCTGCCTGCCCAAAACAGAAATCATACCGCTTCCAGATTTAGGAAACTATCCAAAATGGATAGAATCTATTGAACATCTTATTCCAGACGACGTTGTTGTATATACTAACAGTGCGCTCACAAAGAAATTATTTCGCGATAAGGGTTACAGGGTTGTTTCTACAGCATACAGAAGAGATACTTCAGCAACACATGTAAGAGAATGTATTTATGCAAATGATCGTTGGGAAGAACTTGTTCCAGAACAAGTTGCAAAAATAATCAAGGAAATTGGCGGCGAAAAAAGAATAAAACAATTAATCGATGCACCAATATATCAGAAACCAAGTCTTACAGTAGATGCGATAATGAAATACGGAGATAAGATGATTTTTATAGAACGTGGAAAAGATCCATATAAAGGAAAACTTGCTTTTGCAGGTGGGTATGTTGATCCGTATGAAAATCCTGAGAAAGCAATCATGCGAGAAGTTAATGAAGAGACAGGACTTAATTTAGAAATTAAAGGAATGATGAGAAAGGTTTATTGTGAAAGCGGAAGAGATCCAAGAGGATGGGTAACATCGTTGATTTACTTCGGCGAAGCTACTGGAGAATTTAAAGCAGGTGATGATGCTGCCAAAGTTGTTTTATTATCATTAGAAGAAGCATTGCAAAAAGATCTTGCATTTGACCATTTAAAAATCTTAGCAGACTATAATAAATTACAAGGTGAAAAAAATGTTCGATAGAGCAGTTGTTACTTATTTGAAACGTTTTGATGGCGATCATCCAGAAAGAGAAGCTTTAGCAAAAAAAGTTGAAAATGAGTTAAAAAAGAGCATATCTACTGAATTGATTAATCTTGCTGACAATGAAACAATATACAGCTACAAAGGAGCTATTATCGGAGTTGGTGGTGATGGTGTGTTTCTTGGGAGTACCCATTCTTTTAGACATCTTCAGAATGAATATATTTTAATCGGTACCGAAGGAAGGAGCACTGCGCATTATGCTGAATCAAATCATAAAAAATACAAAAAAGATCTTAAACAGATTGTAGATGGCGCATATTTGATAAGAAAAGCCACAAGAATAGTTGCAGAAACACATTCTTATGAAACTTGGAATCTGATAAATGAAGCAGCATTTTTACCATCTCAGCCAGGAAGAACGTTCAATTATGAAATGAAAATTGAAACAGAACATTATTATAAACAATATTATGGCTCATGTACAAACCTGTTGTTTGCAACTCCATGTGGTTCAGCTGCTTGGAGTGCGTCAGCAGGTGGGCCAATTGTAAGAGAAGACGGTCTTATAGTAATTACTCCAGAATCTCCGATATACACAGCCGTTGCAGGTTCAAAGAATGGAAATGTTGCCGACAAAGACAATGAGAATCTTCTGAGAGCAGAAGTTGTTCCATCCAAAAGTAAAATAGAATTAAAACTTCAAATACCAACAACAATGATTGAGGATGGAAGATATTGGCTCCCTAGAAATTTTGACAAAGAAAATATTTTTAAAATAAGAGAAGGCAGCCCGCTTAAAATGATTGAATTGGATAAAACTTATAAGTAAAGGTTGTAAATACACTAACATGGAAGAGGGGCCGAAAACGTACGATGCAGGTAAATATGAAAGACCGTCTGTAACTGTAGATATCATACTATTTTCTATTATTGATGATGATCTAAAGGTTCTGTTAATTAAAAGAGGTAATTGGCCATTCAAGAATCACTGGGCGCTGCCAGGCGGATTCATTAAAATGAAAGAAACGCTTGAAGAAAGTGCAGCGCGAGAAGTCAAAGAGGAGATTGGTTTAAACATAAAAGACATTTATTTAGAACAGCTTTATACATTTGGTGATCCTGGAAGAGATCCAAGAACAAGAGTTATTACAGTATCTTATTTCGGTCTTTTATCTCCTGATAAAGTAGAAGAAATAAAACCAAAGAAAGGCGAGATAATAGATTCAGAGATGTTTTCTGTTAAAAAATTACCCGAATTAGCTTTTGATCACGAAAAGATTTTAAAATATGCTCTGAAAAGATTGCAATACAAACTTGAATATACTGCTGTAGGATTTGAATTGCTTCCAGAAAAATTCACATTATTTGAACTGAAAAATATGTATGAAATAATTCTTGGCGAGAAATTAGATAAAAGAAACTTTCTGAAAAAAATCAATTCGTTGAATATAGTTGAACAAACAGGAGATATTAAATCAGGAGCGCACAGACCTGCAAGATTATATAAATTCAAGAAATCAATTAAATCTGCAGTTTTTAGAAGAGTAGAATTTGAGAAATAATTACTGTTTTGATTCATAATCTTTTATCGCAGCATGCAATGCGTCAACAGCCAATATCGAACAATGATATTTTATCGGTGGAAGACTTCCTAGTTTTTTAACAACACTGTCCTTTGTTAATTTCTTTGCCTGTGCGATTGTTATTCCTTTTGCCATATCTGTTATAACAGATGATGTAGCTATTGCAGCCACGCATCCGAATGTCTGAAACTTTACATCTGTTATCTTATTGTTCTTAACCTTAATGTATAAATACATGACGTCTCCGCATTGTTTGTTGCCAACCTTGCCTATTCCGTCTGCATCTTTTATTTCTCCAAAATTATGAGGTTTGTTAAAATGCTGCATTACTTTCTTTGTATATGGACAAGTTGGCATAAGATCACCTAAATGGAGATATTCTTCTTAATTTTAGAACTGCTTCTGGTATTTGTTTTAAAACATAATCTATTTCTTTATTTGTGTTGAATCGGCCTAGAGTCATTCTTAGTGAACCATGAGCTTCAGCAGGATGAATTCCAAGAGCAAGCAATACATGGCTTGGTTCTAATTTAGATGATGAGCATGCTGAACCTGTTGATGCAGCAATTCCTTTCATATCTAAGTTAAGCACGAGCGCTTCACCCTCTATGAAACTGAAAGAAACATTAACATTGTTTGACAATCGCTCTCGAGGATGTCCGTTTAGTTTTGAGTTAGGTATTTCTAGAAGAGATTTGATCATCTTGTCTCTTAGCTTAGTTAATTTATCATTGTCTTTTTTCATATCTTTTACAGCCAGCTCTGCTGCTTTTCCAAAACCTACTATGCCTGGCACGTTCTCGGTTCCAGAACGCTTTGAAAATTCATGTCCTCCTCCTCTAAGCAATGGTTTAATGTCAATTCCTTCTTTTACGTATAAAGCGCCTACTCCCTTTGGTCCATATATTTTATGAGAAGACAAAGTCATAAGATCAATTCCTAATTTTTTAACATCTATTGGAACCTTTCCAAATGCCTGTACAGCATCAGTGTGAAACAGAGCATCTTTGCTTTTAGTTATTTCAGCAAGCCGTTTTATTGGTTCTATTGTTCCTACTTCATTGTTTGCGAACATTATGCTTGCCATGCTTTCTGGGGTAAATGCCTTTTCAAACTTGTCAAAATTAACAAATCCATAATTATCAACTGGAATTATTGTATGATTAAGATGTTTGCAGTAATTAAGAATAGCTGGATGCTCGATAGATGAAGTTATGATATGTCCTTTGTATACACCATGAATTGCCAGGTTATCTGATTCAGTTCCTCCTGAAGTAAATATAATTTCATTTGGTGATGCATTAATAGCTCTTGCTATTTGTTTTCTTGCTTTTTCTAATGCTTCTTTAGATTCCTGACCGAATTGATGTATAGAAGATGCATTTCCGAATTTGCTTGTAAAATATGGAAGCATTTCTCTCAAAACTCGCGGATCTACTGGCGTTGTTGCTCCATTATCTAAATACACTTTCATAAGAATAATTATAACACTGTTATATAAAAAGATTATGAATTAAAAATTATATTAGAGCAGCTTCTACATTTCCATCATTTTTAGAAAAGGATTTTCTAGCTAATCTCACAGAATTATATGCACCATCTAAAGTCGCTAAAAAATAGGATGGAATTCCAAATGTTATTAAAGATATTGTTGCCCCTGACAAAAACCCCGCAAATAGTGGTAGTCCTTCTATTTTATAATCATCAACTTCTTCGAATCGTTCTTCTACACTTTTAGCAATATGTTTTAAACCTTGACTGCCAATCGTGTATCCATTTTCTAATTCTTTACAAATATAGTTTTCACCGACTACACCTAAGACGTCTAACCCAGTCAAAATACCTGTACTAAATTCTTTTGCGTATTGTTTTATTGAGCCCATATAATCACAATATATATTACTACCGAAAGGTATTTAAATATGCATGTTTACTAAAAATATAAATATATGTATATCATAATATCTGCACGTAAGGATTGGAATTGGAAACATGCTTATGATCTTAAGAGAATGACAGAAGATATGTTTACGAATCTAAAGAAGATATTGTGAGATGTTTTAATGACAAAAAATTGGTATCCTGTGATAGATTATAAAAAATGTATCGGTTGCATGGCTTGCGTTGATTTCTGTCCGCATGGAGTTTATATCAAAAAGAACAACAAACCATTTGTAAAGAATCCGAAAGCATGTATTGATCAATGCACTGGGTGCGAACCAGTTTGTCCAGTAAAAGCAATAACGCATCATGGTGCTAAGAATGTTAAGAAGAAAGGTTGTAACTGTTCTTGTAAATCTTGCGGTCCTAATTGTAAATGTTAAATTTTCAAATTTATAAAAATTGGATTTATATACTTTTCGTTCTAATATTTTATTATGTCATTTGTATTAATGGGTGCGACCGAAGGTAATTTTGGCTATGATCCAAAAACAGACTCTGTTTGTATGACAGTTCAAGACTTTGGAGAAACTAGAAGAGTAAGATACAAACCGATTGGAAAGAAGGGATATTTTGAAAAGATACTTAGAGTTTGGGAAAGAGAAGAAACAGTTACTAATGATATTTCAGGCGAAACGAAAATTATCGAAAAGGAAAAAATGTGTGCCGTATGGGTAAATGGAGATATAAAGAAGGAGTACTATTCACATTTTTCTCACCTTACTTAATGAGGAAAGCTATTTAAACCTTAGATTTAAATAATCTTACTACGAGTGATTAGTATGGCATTTGAAAATTTATTGTCAACAGGAATGCACATAGGCATGAAACAGCAGAACGCTAAAATGAAGAAATTCATCTACAAAACAAGAGAAGATGGTTTAGCAATCTTAGATCTGCAGACTATAGACAACAGAATAAAGATAGCTGCTAAGTTCTTGTCTAAATATGACAAAATCATGGTAGCTACAAGAAAGCCAATAGCATACAAAGCAATAAAGAAATTCGCAGAAATTACTCAATCAAAGGCTGTAGCTGGTAGATTTTTGCCAGGTATTATAACCAATCCTTCTTTTAGAGGATATTACGAACCTCAGGTTCTGATAATAGTTGATCCTTCTACTGATTTTCAAGCGATAGACGAAGCAATAAAAATGAGAATTCCAATCATTTCGCTTGCTGATACTTACAACGAGTTAGGTGGAATTGACTTTGCTATACCTGTTAACAACAAAGGAAGACGCGCAGTTGCTATGGTATTTTATCTTTTGGCTAAAGAGCTTCTGAAAGAAAAAGGCATAATAAAAGAAGATTCTGAGTATACGGAGAAAGTTGAAGATTTCGAGTCAACCGAGCGGGTAGAAGAAAGATAAGGATTTAAAGTTTTCTGGCTAATTTTGGATATGCCTAAAGATATCGAAAAAGAAACAAAAGAGAATATAGAAAAATATTATGATAAAGAAACGGCAAGAATATTTGATCTGAATTATAGAGCAACCTTGCTTTATCTTAAAGTTATTTGCAATTTAAAAATGAATGATGTAAAAATAAGTTCTAATATTTATGAGGACGCAGAAGAATTTTTAAAATGTTTAAAGAAAAATGCTTTCGAAGTAAAAAAATGGTCATTTGATAAATATAGCGTTGATGATTTAGATTATTGTTATAATAAAATTAAACAGGCAAACACTTCCGAAAAAATATCTAAAATAAATAAGCGTTTGGAAGTAATAGGAACAGCAAACTTTGGTAAGAAATAGTTTATTAACCTCCTCCGAGGTATTATTTCTATGGAAAACATTATCCTTAAGCATGCTTTGCTGAATGCTATTCAATATAATGGCAAAGCTAATGAGAATGCTGTTCTCGGCAAAGTGCTTAGTGAAGTACCTGAAGCTAGAAAGAATGTAGAATTAGTCAGAAAATCCATAACTAAAATTGTTGCTAAAGTAAACAAGATGAAACCAGAAGAGCAGCAGAAACTTATCAAAGGATTCAAAGTTGAGAAGGTTGAAAAGAAAGAGCGTGAAGGGTTACCTCCGCTAACAGATGCAGTTGATAAAAAAGTTGTCATGCGTTTAGCGCCTTTTCCATCTGGTCCATTGCATATCGGAAACGCTAAGCAGTTTATAATCAATGATTGGTATGTTAAACATTATGGAGGAAAACTAATTTTGTTTATTGATGATACAATGGGTTCTATGGAAAAGCAGATTGTAAAAGATGCTTACGATCTGATACCAGAAGGACTTACGTGGCTTGGAATAAAATATGATAAGAAAATTTATTATAAGTCTGATAGACTTGATATTTATTACAAATACGCTGAAGAATTAATTAAAAAAGACAAAGCATATGTTTGCGAATGTGGGCTGAATGAACTTAGAGAATTAAGAGCACAAAAGAAAGAATGCATACACAGGCAGAGAAGCGTTGATGAGAATCTTAAGTTTTGGAATGATATGCTTAAAGGAAAATACAAGGAGGGTGAAGTTACCTTAAGAATTAAAACAGATATGAATCATCCTAATCCAGCTTTCCGTGATAGAGTTCTATTTAGAGTTAGCGACAGAGTACATCCTCGTGTTAAAAATAAGTATAAAGTTTGGCCTTTGTTAGAATTCTCATGGGCAGTTGATGATCATTTGTGCGGTATAACACATATACTGAGAGGAAAGGATTTGATGATGGAATCTGAGATGGAGCGTTACATATGGGACATATTTGGATGGAAACATCCAGTTATAATACACACAGGAAAGTTTATGATTGACGGAGTTAATTTGAGCAAATCAAAAGCTCAACATGAAGTTGCATCTGGTGAATATTCTGGATGGGATGATCCAAGAACGTGGTCTTTGCAGTCTTTGAAACGCCGTGGATTTAAACCAGAAGCAATAAGAAATTTCATAATATCTTTTGGCGTAACAGAGCATGAAGCAAATGTTTCAGTTGATAAACTCTATTCGGAGAATAGAAAGTTGATAGATTCAAAGTCAGAGCGTTACTTTTTTGTTTCAGATCCAGTTGAGATAACATTAAATAAAATTCCTGCTAGATCAGCCAAAGCTCCTCTATTCCCAGGAAAGAGAAAATTCAGAAAGATACCGGTAACTAAGAAGATTTATGTTGATAAGATCGATTTTGTGGCTAATCGTGAGAAGGAAGTAAGACTGATGCATTTATGTAATATCGATTTAGACAAGAAAGCTAAGTTTACTGGAAAGACGATGAAAGACATACCTAAGATACATTGGGTTTCTTCAAAGCACGTTAAAATTAAAATTGTTTTAGATAATGGAAAAACTATAGAAGGATTAGCTGAGCCAGCTGTTGCTAAAGTGAAACCAAACCAGATGGTGCAGTTTGAAAGGTTATTTTTCGTACGAGCGGATAAGAAGAACTTATTCTATTATGCGCACAAATGAGCTTAAATCTCTTTCGGTTGAAATATTATCATGACCGTAAGTAAAAAGAATGTAAAAGATCACATTGCTAGATATCTAAAGAGCAAAGGTGTTCCCGAGAACATCCTTGATTATATATTAAAAAGAGGACTAAAGGAAAATGGAATGCAATCTTATAATGAACTTATAGAAGGAGATAAATCATCAAAATGTGCAGAAAGTTTTGCCAAGTGGCTTGAAAAGGAATCATTGTTTATAGATATCGGAAAGAGTGAAGGAATATCTGAAAATTTTATAAAAGACCTTTCAAAATATTCAACAGCCCAACTTATGTGCTAAACCTTTAAATACTTTCTGAATGAACATAATTCTACCGGAATAGAACTAATGATATGAGGTGATGATATGGATGAGGGAAAAGTTCTACAGATAATAGAAGTTGCAAAGAACACAGGAAAGATAAGAATCGGCACAAATGAAGCAACAAAAGCAGTAGAAAGAGGAATAGCAAAACTTGTTGTAGTAGCTGATGATGTAAATCCAAAAGAAGTTATAATGCACTTGGATCCATTATGCAATGAAAAGAAAATAACTATTGCTCATGTTAAATCTAAGCAAGATTTAGGAAAAGCAGCAGGAATAAATGTATCTACAGCAGCAGTTGCAGTAATAGAACTAGGAGACGCAAAGAAAGATATGGAAAAATAGTGTGATTAAATGGCACAAGAACCAGTACCAGCTGAAGTTGTTCAGTTGTTAGGAAGAACAGGAATCAAAGGCGTAGCCCAGGTCAGATGCAAGGTTATGGAAGGAAAAGACGCTGGCAAAATACTTATTAGAAATGTGCTAGGTCCTGTTAGAAAAGGAGACATACTGATACTTAGAGAAACTGAAATGGAACATGCTGGAACAATGGCGGTAAGATAAATATGAAATGTTCGTTCTGTAATATTGAAATAGAGAAAGGAACAGGAAAGATGTACATTAAGAATGATGCTAAAGTGCTTTATTTTTGTTCTAAGAGATGTGAAAAGAATTTAATGAAACTTAAGAGAGATCCGGCAAGAGTCAAGTGGATAGTAAAAAAGAAGTAAATTTGACGCTTCTCAAATTGTCGAAGTTAACATTATATATTGACGATTAATTTAAATATCAATCTGTACAATTATAATAACTAGATAAATTATGCTAAACCAACTCATAGTATCTGACCTGAAGCAATTTGGGCTGAGTGAATATGAGGCTAGATCTTATCTTGTTCTATCTATGTATGGTGCTTCATCTGCTTCTTTCATATCTGAACATACAACAATTCCTTCTTCAAAAATCTACAATATACTTAATTCGCTTAAATCAAAAGGGCTCATTGAAACAACAATTAGCAGGCCTAGAAAATTCAAGCCAATAGATCCAAGATGTGCGTTAACTAATCTGGTTGCCGGGAAAGAGCTTATGATTAAAGAGTTAAAGAGCAAAACTAAGAACATTCTTCAAAAATTAAATCTTCCTGAAAACAATGACAATTCTCAGATATGGAATTCTGTAGGCAGAAAGATATTCTTCTCAAAAGCATCTGAAATAATAATGAATGCCAAAAAATACGGGATAGCAACTACCTCCAATTTTTCGCGTTACCCATATTTGGACAGCCAATTTTTGAAATCAGTGAAAAAAGGCATTAAAATCAAAATGCTTGGAACATCTGAACTTACAGAAGATGCGAAAGTCAGAGCTTCTTGGTATGCTAAAAACGGTGCAGAAATAAGAATACTTCCTTTGGATGTTAAACCAGTATTTGGCATAGTTGATGACAAAGATGTTGTATTTCGTATTAATTCAAAAGTAGAATGTGATTTCATGTGGTCTAACAATACAAGTTTGATAAGCATAATGAAAAGTTATTTCGAACAGCTGTGGAAAGAAGCTGAACCTATTCAGCGATGTTTATAGGTTTGGCGAGAGAAGTAGAAGGCAAAGGTTTTTTGAATTTGATTTTCAGTGTTCCAGTTCTTCCATGAAGACCTGACACAAAACCAATGTATTTGTTTCCCTTTGGATCTTTGAAAATTGCTTTTTTTCCAACAAGTCTACCTGCATCTTTCTTAGAATTTATTCCAGGTACCTCTACCAAAACCTCTTTCGTATATGCGAGGTGGTAATTTACAATTATTCCTGTTGGATCCATTTTATTTCACCGTGTACGTCTCTTAACGACTTTTTTGCGTATAAAAGCTTACGTCTTTCTGATTTATATTACTATCGGTTATTGGTCTAGAATCCAGTTGACAACTGATACTACAGAAGAGGCCAAATAGACCTTATTTCCTAAAGAAACCTTTTCTCCTTTCCTTAGTGCGAAAGACATCTCATTTTTTGGCAGACCAACATTGTCACCTAACACGAAAGTTGGGTTTTCTGGCTTGAAATTTGAAATGTGCTTGCCTTTTGCGTCTAAAACATAAACGTTCTTAGCATCTTTGACTATTTCCTGAAACGATCTGCGAGAAACCGATACACCTGACTGTACGTTAGCCCATTCTTTGTCTTTTACGACGCTTAAAGCTTTCTTGATTACTTGCGCAATCGATAGTTCTGATGCTTCTATTCCTAAAATTTTGTTTCCGTCAAATTTTATAGAAACTGGCGGGCGTCTTCCTGTATTCAATACAATTATGATTTGCGTGTCTCGCCTTACATCGTTAGATATCCATAATGCGCCGATGACACATCTGCATACCAAATCAATTCTTCCAGATTCAAACAATCTGTCCAGATTGAAATCATCTGTTGTTCCATACGAATACAAAATAAATGTTCGTGTCATACAAGTAGTTTAGAGAACAAGTTTATAATCATTTCTTTTTTATGTCTATTATATAATATTCGCCATTGCATCCAGGATTAATTATAGTTGTTTTACCAAGTTTGCTAGTCCCTTTTGCTTCATGTATATGTCCACAAACAACAAACTTTGGTTCGGTATTCTTTACATATTTTAATATTATTTTGCTTCCAGCATGTTTGTTTTGCCATGTTGGTGGTGCAGCAGAATTGGTAACTTTATCCATTACTTCATACATCGGATTGTGCATAAGAATAATGTCCGCTTTTCCAAGTTCTTTGAGTTTTTCTCTAACTTTCTTGTTAGTAGTTTTTGCCTTTTTTAGTGCCATATCATCATTTGGTGTAAATCTTCTTATCCAGTCTTCTTCTACAAAGTATGGTATTCCAATCATTTTCATGTCATCAATTTTAACACTTTTATAATTAATTAATTTTACATTATCAAATTTCATATCAGACAATTTTTTAACATTAAGCTTAAGTTTATCGATTCTTTCATCAAGACCTTCCTCCACGTTTCCATAAATCCAATATGTTGGTATTTTGCTCTTATCAAAATAAGATAATATATTTTCTGTTGTTTGGATTGCTTGAAGAAATGCCTCTTCAATTTGTTTCTTTGATAATTCATCTGTCCATTTCTTGCCCTGTTTTATATTATATTCAAAATAATATTTTCTCATCAGATCTGCTTTTCCAACATCACCAGGTATCAGAACATAATCTATATTATCCAAATTAATTTTTTCGATATTTCCAGAACCATGCGGATCTCCAATCGCTAGAATCCTCATTTCTTTCTACCCTTCTTTTTAATATTATTTTCAGGAAGCTTCTCAACTTCTTTAGCAGTCTCTACTTTTGCTTTAGCTTCTCTTAACTTCTCTTCAGCCATCTCTTTTTCAATTTCTTCTGGCTGCTTATTAAGACCGCGCTTAAGTTCAAGAATAAATCTTCTTACATATTCTTTGTTTGTATAGACATCTTTGTCAGGTATGTCTTCTAATTTCTTTTCGTCAAGATGCTTTCTCATCTCAACTACCTTTTCAAATATTTCAGCATAATGCTGGTTAAGTCTTCCGCTTTCAACCAGATATTTTTTGAATGCATCAGGAAGCTCTTTAGGATCTTCAGGAAGCTTGTTTATAGATTTTAGTGCAGCTATAGATGCTTTTAGCATTATCTCGTAATTTGTTTTAATGTCTTCTTCTTTTCTAAGATCTTCTAGTTTCTTAAGAAGCTTCGTCATTGTATCGACGTAATCTCCTGCTTTCTTTATCCACTCATCAACTTCCTTTCCAGATACCTCATCCATAAATTCCTTGTACTCGACTTTCTTCCTGAAAGCATAAACTTCTTCCATCATCTTGGCATATTTTTCATCCAATAGTTTGTTAGCAACTAAATTCTTTCTTAATTCATTTGCAGCTTGTCCTGGGCTAGGTTGTCCTACGCCAACATACATAAGTATAGCTTGCGCAGCGTCCAGCATAGAATAATAAATGTCTTCAGCAATCATCAATTTCTTTACGTCTTTAACTCTTTCTAATCTCTTAGGCACAGATTCCATTCTAAGATAAGCTGATTCTTTTGTGCCAGGGAATTTTCCTTGCTCTAAAAGTTTTCTCATAGGAATGAAAAATCCTGCATCGTAAACAGCATATCCGTCTCTTGTTAATGTGTAGAAGACTGGGTTTGATCTTCTCATTCCGTCCCAGAACTCTGTAAGAGCTATAACAGGTTGCGGATGCAATCTTGGATCAATCTGCCTTGCTACTTTGTACATATCGTCTGTAACTTTGTCTCTTATCTCTTCGAATTTTTTCAATGGAAGTTTGGTATCATCAAAAATCATGTAGATATCTACGTCTGATTTGCCATGCTGCTCGTTTCGAGTTATCGAGCCAAACATGATTATAGCTTTGACATAAGCTTTGAACATTCCAAGAAGTCTTTCTTTGTATTCATTCACAGATTTGTATCTTGTTTCAAATGAGAATTCTTTCAGTTTTTTGCCAAGCTTTTTTTGTTTAGTCATTTAACCACAAATTATAATGAATTATTTAACTATTTATATTCTCCTTCTGACCATTCTTTTGCTTTGCCTTTTCTGACTGCTGCTCCAGAGAAGAAACCGTGTTCTTCTTCAGGTACGGTTAACATTCCTTTAAGCGGATCAAGCGCATGCTGTCTGATTTGCAATTGCTGTCTTGCAAAGTCAGGTCCTTTTTGATCTAATCCATAAAACTCCATAGGTAGTTTCTTTGGTTCAGTTTCTTTTTCTAAAAATTCTTTAATCATTCTAAGTGATAGAATAGATGATTTAATTCCTTCTTCACCTGCACGCTCATAAATCAGATATCCCTCTTTGAAACCTTTCTGCCTTAATTCCCATAGTCTCTCGTAAAGATATCTTTGCGCATCAGAACCTAATTCAATTGCCATATGTGCTTTTGCATATGGCACTGGCGCACCAGCGTGTATAACCAAAATCTTATCTCCGGCTCTTGAGGGAAGTGATTCTATTTCTTTTTTAGGATCAATGTTACATGTCATAAGATGTTCAAAGTCTACTGCCATTTTGGCGTAGTTTGAATTTATGTAATTTATTAGAGTATAAATCTGAACAAGGCCTGGCAATCTCATATAAAGTTCATAACCAGGTTGATGCGCCATAGGAGTTTCGAAAACAACAGGCATTTTATTTTTATTCAATATGTCTTTAAGGCTTCCATATTTGTTTTTTGATTCGAAATGTCCAGCGATGTACATTGCAGTTACAGCAGGAACCCATTCTTCAAATTTGCCTTCTATGCTTTCGAATTTCTTTCCTTTAGCCAAAGATTCCCAAAGAGGATGATTTGTTTCTTCCATCCATTTGGCAATTATAGGATATGCTATTCTGTCAGGAAGATATATGTGATCGCCACTAACTACATATTCTTTTAAAATATTTTCTTTTATCTTTCTAATTTTATCTTTAATTTCTTTTTTCATTTTATTTAATTCATTGCCATCTAGTGTTTTCTTGTTGGTTTCTTCATAGCGTCTTTTTTCTGATTCTAATAAATCTTCTTCTTCTGGAATGCGATGTCTATTAAGTACAATTTCATTTATGAATTTGCTACCTATTGCCCATTCCAATACACTAGGATGATCGTCTAAAAATTTATTTAAAGGATTGCCCCAAGGATCAACAAGTCTTACGTCTTTCAAATCGTGTCCGATTGCTAGTGGGAATGGAGTTGATTCTGAAGAGTGGAACAGTACATATTTAGCACCTATCTTTGCACTTTCTTCTATATGCTTTTTGAATTTATCATTGGCCATTTTGTATTCTTCTTCAATTGCAGAATCTAACAATATCGGGCTTCCAAAAGAAGCGCATTCACCATGAAGACCAAATGTATAACCACTTTCTTTGATTTTTTTCATATTTGCATCAAGATTTGGTTCTAAGAATTCTGTAAGATGCTGAAGATCAAGTTGAATAAAGTTTACACCATAAAGAACAGCCGCATAAATTTTTTTACTTAAACCTGCATACGAAGCAGAATCTTTAGCACCTTCTATGTAGATACCACTGCTGATCCCAACAGTATAGGTCATTTTATCCAACACCCATTTTAGATTTTAAGAATTCTTTAACTGCGCCAAACTCTTTTCCAGCAGGGCGAAGATAGAATTTAGATATTCTGTCAGCAAAATCAGTTTCATACGGGCCAGGTTTTGCAAACATAATTTTATCTGTTTTTGGCACTTCAATTCCTTTAACCTTTCCGCTGATATCATCTATTACTTTATACAGTTCATCCTTGAATGCTTCAAGTTCATTTTTAGGCTTCTTTTCCTTTTCAAAAAGAGCAGGGAAATCAGTTTTAACAAGAGCTTCGATGTTCTGCTCACCACTCCTTACTCCAAGTATCTCATCAATGTATTTTTCAAATTCTGCATCTCTGCATTTTAATTCTAAAAGTTTTACAAGCAAGATGTTTTGAGATATTGCATAGGTAGTTATGTTAAATGTTATGTCTTCTATCTGCCCTACAGGCAGTCTAGATCCTGCTCTGAATACGTCAAATATCATAAACGTATAATAGAGTTCAGAAGGATTCAGAGACATTTCTTTCTTTTCCCAGGCTGGCTTTATTTCTTTATCAACTATCTGATCAGCCACAGTTTTTTCGATTAATCTCCTTTTGCATTTTTCACATTTTTCTATCTCGTTTTCATAATATTCTTTGCATTCAGAACAATACATTCTTTTGTTTTTCAGCCAAGGATATATTGAGGCTAGACCATTTTTTCCAAGTATTAAATTATCTCTTGTCCAGCTGTCATAAGGATCTATTATGAATTTATTGTCTCCTTTTTCAAGAGGAGCTTTTCTGATCTCTTCAGGAACCAGTTTCTTCCAAGCCCATACCTGTATCTGATTAGAGTATGTTGCTGTGCCAGAAATATCTGCAAATGATTTAAGTATTTCAGATCGCCCGCCAGGGCTTTCTCCTCCAAGTTTTGTCATCTTATATCTTGTTATGTATGGCTTCAGCCAGGTTCTGTATTCTTCTATTGTTTTTTCTTTTGAAGTTGTAAGTCCTTTAAGTGTTTTGTATCTTTCTGTAGCAGTTTGTTTAATCTGTTCTTTCCAGTCTTTATAGAGTTTATTTTTAGTTGAAAGTATCAGAGCTTCAGCTTCGCTTATGCTAAGCTTTTTAGCAATATCTTTGCTTTTATCATCTTTTTCTTCCAGTTTATGAAAATCAGCAATTATTGTAGGCCATCTGCTTACCATTGTTCTAAGTGACGCAGGATAATTTGGAAGATCTGTATGAATGTCAACCTGGTCAATGAACATTGATTTAAGCGACTGTTCATCTTTGTCTACGAAATATTTAAGGACTTGTCCGTATTTTCTGATATCATGCATTAAAAGCTCATAATCAGCAAGACTCGCAGCTGCAGAAGCAATGCCTTCCTTTATCTGTCCTTCAAGAGCTTTTTTCTGGCTTACTGTTATCTGATAATATTCTTGCATAACAGGAGAAACTTCAATCCATTCATCCACTTTAGCTATATTCCAGCCCTCTCCATTCATCATAAATACTAAAGCATAATAAAGAGCAGAAGCTGTTCCAGGTGCACCTGTATAATTTAGCTTGATAATGTTGTTAGAACCTTCTTCTTCACCTACTAATCTGTTTGTTGGGCCAGCGCACATGTATATTCCTATGTCCTTTCCACCTGGTGTATTAACAGGTATGCCTACACCCTTTTTTACAAAATCAAAAATAGACTTATCTATCATAAGAACACCAGCATAACTATTCCTACTAAGAATGACACGACTCCTAAGTATATTCCAGTTTTAGTCATTTCACCTTTCTGATAAATCATGCCTGGAAATACAGATATCATGAACAATCCAAAAACCATCAATAACAGACCTAGGAGTTTAAATATCATAAAACTAATTTGTTTTAAGTTAAATAAAAAGGTTTTTATTTAAGCAAATCATATAGAATATAGGTTTTAATATGGTATGGGCAAGAACAAAACTGGTCATCGAGGACAGTCTGATAAGACCAAGAGATAAAATATTCTTTGATTACAAAGGCAAAAATCCTCATAAATTCTACGAAGAGTTGCCTAAGCTTATGGCTACAGTATTCAGAATACATTCTGAAAACATACATGAGAAGAAATTCAGCGTAACTAAAGGAGATCCTGAAAAAATCAAAGCTGAATGGGAGATTGTGAAGGATTTGGATAAGTTTTCTTATTACATAATTTATGTTTCAGTTGATGGCCAATCATCAAAAGGACATGGCGCAGCAAGAGTTACCGTAGAGGCATTGCTTAGAACAGAATATCCGCAAGACACATACTGGCAGAGAAGTCTTTTGTATGAAATACTTAGAATGTTCTGGCATAAATTTTTCTATACCTCAAAAAGACACACATACGTCGATGAGGGAAGAGGTTTAATAACTGTATTTTTGGACGACATCAAATCAATGACGAGGGTTTAGGATGTCTTCGAAGTTCTCAATCAAGAGCGATGTGCTATCCCCAACTGCATCAAAAACAATTGAATATACAGGAAACCATCCTGCTCAAATCTTTAAGATGATTCCTGAACTTATACAAGACATATTCGGGATCGGAACTAGCAAGATATGGGAAGACGAGATAAGATGGGATACGACAGGAGATCCTGTTTCTTTTTACGGTAAATGGAGAGCAAAAGACAGCAAAGACAAATTTTCAACCTATTGGGTTGAGATTGAGGTAACAGGTCAGCAGAATAGAGAAAGAAAAGGAAATGTTAAAGTTAAGATAAAAGGAAATGTGACAACAGAATTAAGCTATGATATTGCTTTTATGAAATTATTGTTTGAAATGTACAGATACAGCTTTTATGAAAAACAAAGAAAAACTTA
This sequence comes from Candidatus Aenigmatarchaeota archaeon, assembly GCA_028715225.1. Taxonomy (GTDB): domain Archaea; phylum Aenigmatarchaeota; class Aenigmatarchaeia; order Aenigmatarchaeales; family Aenigmatarchaeaceae; genus JAHIDZ01. Next base: position 17,555 of record JAQUSH010000003.1, read on the forward strand.
TATTGATGAAGTTGCAAGGGGGCTAAACAATTTTGAAGATGCAATAAGAGTGCATTTTGATATGTTGAGGAGGATTTAATGAAGATATTTGATATTTTTAAGAAATTCAAGAAAAAAGAGGAAACAGGACCTGTGAAAGATTATTCTGGTCTTCCTGACGAATTAGAGAGATTCAAGATAAAGAGATATCCGGAGATGCCACCTGAACCAAATTATCCTTCTGTGCCAGAACCGGTTTTTAGAGAAGTTCCAAAAGAGATGCAGCCAGCAGCTCCTGAAGTCCCTAAAGATATGGATAAGATGGACTTTGTTCTTCAGAAACTGGAAACAATTGATACCAGATTAAAATTAATAGAAGAAAAATTAAGCAAATAATTTATCTAGGTCTTGATTCTATCCATTTTGCATTATCGATTTCGTCTCGATGAATT
>JAQUSH010000056.1 GCA_028715225.1 Candidatus Aenigmatarchaeota archaeon
ACATTATCTTTTCCGATAGTTTTGACGGCAAGAGCTACAACAACCGCAGAATCCAAACCACCACTCAAACCAATAACGCCTTTAACTGGTTTGTGATTTTTTTGCGAATAACCCATTTCTTCTTTCATAAAATCCGTTAGGCTTTCAACAGACGGGCACATTTCTCTGAAAACGTCATCAAATCTCCTTGCATCATATAATTTCTGTATCTCTTTCAGAAATATAGTGTTCTGATATTTCATTCAGACACCTCCTTTAGAGCAGTTTCAAGATTAATCATTCTAGCACCTTTCTTCTCGATTTCTTTCAGTGCGCGGAAACCTGCGTATGCATTGAACGGAGCAGTTGCGTCAACAACAACATTTACTTTATATCCGTGTTCTAAAAATCCCATAGCGTTTTCTTTAATACATACTTCCTGAACAAGCCCGACAATATAAACTTCATCTATTTTTTTTCTCTTTAATAATTTATCGAGTTCTGGATTTGTGAACCCGTTGTAATAATCTTTCTTAACATTATAAACTCTTTTTCCAGTTACCTTCAGTTCATCAACAGTTTCTGCACCGGGAGTACCTTTCATGTTGTGCGGACCATATTTCCCAGATTTGATTTCTTCCGTTTCTGGTGTATGTTCATCCTCTACATAAATTATATATTGTCTACTTCCAGCGTAGATTAAATTTTCAATAGGTTCTATTATGGTTTTTCCTAAAGGCGCAACTAATCTTCCGGTATATATTCCGTCTCTGAATTGAAATTCTTTCTTAACAAAATCATTTGTCATATCAATTGGTATAATTGCTTTAGTAGACACTCAAATCAACCTCCTGTAATCTTTTATTTGGTTTGTATGGTCTTCCAATCTTGTGCAATTCTACAAACTTATCATCTTCAAAGTAGCCCATTATATCAGATGTTGCAAATGACGATTATCTGCAAATCCTGCGCCAATGAAATCAAAAAGCTTATAATTATATTTTTCTTCAGCTTCAACAAAAGCTGCAACTTTTTTAGGATTACTGAATCCACTAGTTAAGGCTATTTTCAAATCCCTGTGTTTACCTCTATCAACTCTGTTCAAAGCTTCTCTTGCACGTCTGACACCACTTATCGTTACCCCCTTTCCTGACCAATATTCTCCTCTCCACTGATTTTCTCCGGTTGGTTCAGCACCTTCTGCTATAGATCCTCCATTTGTATCAAATCTTGGTCCCCAGAAATTATCAAGCGCGTCTGCAACCTTCAAAGTATCTTGTATCTCTTTGTTAAAGGTATCTGCTAAGAAAATTCTAGGAACATCTTTTGGAATATGTCTATTAAATGCTCTCATCGTAGCAACTGCTGAATTTTCTACACCACGAGCTATTGCCATTGATACAACTGCAGCATGTGGAACTGTCCCACCTCCTTTCTGTCCATATGTTCCTGCGCCAACGTCAGTTGAAGCTGAAACAAAGCCACCTTCGTAAGCTGCTCTTGATATTTTTGCATCCCACTCATAACCAAAGTGTCTTGCACCGAAATATGAACAAGGTCTTGGACCAAACTTGCTTTTTTCAAGAATAGTAGTTATTTCCTTTGCGGTGTTTCGTATTTTGTCTAAATCTGGATTAGGTACACCGTTTGCTTTTCCTGTTCTATCAGAAAGAATAGATAAATACATCGTTTCTGTTTCTACTAAATCCTGAACAGGACCATCAATAAACATTAAAGTTTCAGTGGACTGATAATCAACACCATCATGAAGCGCATATATTCTTCCGCCGTGTTCTGCTAGTTTTGGAGAATATTTCATTATAGCTGCTATTGATTCGTCAATACCGGCTGTTACACCAGGACCTTGTCTTATGAAAGCCTGGTATCTTACAAAAGGATTAATTCCTTCACCTTTCAATATCTCAGCTGTTCGCATAAAATACTTATCAGTATGCGGTCTATGATCCGCAGGCAATTCGAATTCAGTTTCTCTATTCATTGTTTTTCACCTCAATAGTTAGTGTAAAAGACACACTTTACTTAATGTATATTGTACACTATAAGTATTTAAACTTATGTATTTGTGTAAAAATGCGCTCATTATAATATGGAGATAAATTTTAAATAGGATGAAACACACAAAACTCTAAGGTGATTAAATGGTTATGAAAGTCGATAAAAATAAATGCATAGGATGTGGAGCTTGCGTGTCAATATGCCCAGATGTATTTGAACTGAAAGACGGAAAGGCTTCTGTTAAATCTAAAAAAGAATGTCCTGATTCAGTAGATGCGTGTCCAGTTAATGCTATTTCAAAGGTATAGTTTATGAAAATTAAAATATACAGCACCGAATGGTGCGTCTATTGTAAATTAGTAAAAGATTTTCTTAAAGAACACAAAATTGCATTTGAAGAAGTAGATGTTGGAAAGGATGAAAACGCTGCAATGGAGATGGTTATCAAATCTGGTCAAGAAGGCGTACCTGTTATAGAAATAGGCGACGAGATAGTTATCGGATTTGATAAAGAGAAACTGAAGAAACTGTTAGGTATTTAAATTTATTTCACGATATATTCTTATGATTAGTGAAGAAGCTGCTCAATTAATGGGTTCTGCATTTGGTATCAGTAGCGGACTTGATCAGGGAATATTCGGATTATCAGATTATTCTGTGAATAGGGTATTAAGTGATAAAAATAGGAAATATTTGGAAAAGGCGAAAGAAGCACTTGTCACACTTGATGAAGCAATTACAATAGGAAGTGATGAAAAAAGAAAAGCGCATGTGACCATTAAAGATCTTGATAAAATCGTTGTTTATGGCAAAATAGCTGCTGCATCAAAAGAATCAAATGTTCCACTCCTGACTGATGCAGATAAAAGAAAGGAGTATAGTGACAGAATTGAAAGAATACTGGCTGGAACCGAAGAGTTTCATTATGATACTGTTTTCGAGATGATAAAAAACCTGAGTGCTGCAAGTGATGTTGTAAATTTATTAGGTATTTATTCAAGCCCTGGGTGTTTCTAAAATTTAACCACAATTGCCAGCTGATGTTGCTTGTTCTGATAAACTTTCATCGCATTTAGCTGGTGCTTCAGTGTATGAAGAGCATACATATTCCTTTATTCCTTCAGGACTTCTATCCATATTTTCTTGATATTTTTCGTTTACAATGAAAGATGGTGAATATTGAAGCTGCAAATCTGTTGCCTTGCTTATATCTGCTGCATAAAGTGCTTCTCCATTCTGCTCAACACAATTCAGAACATCTTCTGAATCAATACCAACTAAATCCATTAAAGCAACTGATTCTTCCATATCACAAGTAACATTTCCCGACTGTGCACATTTAGTATAAACTTTCTCATAGAATTGATCAGCATAATTCCAGTATTTATCTCCAGCAACACTCTGTATGCACGCTTGAATCATATTCTGCTGTAACTCATGTTCTCCGTGCATATTGCTGAAAAATCTTACTTTAAAGTCTGCTGAATCCTTTAGCATATTTGCAACAGGCGCCAATGAATCTAAGGAAGCTGAACCTGCTGGACAATATGAAAATATGTATAACTCTACTATTGGTCTATCATATTTAACAACTGAATCAGAAGACGCTTCTTCTGGAAAGACATAAACTTGAGGGAAGAATGCATATCCATCTTTGCTCATGTAAACTAAATATCTTGTGCCTTGAGTATTTTGAATATCCATTAAATATAATCCGTGTGATTCATTTATGCTAAGAAGCTTAAACATTTCTCCATCCTGATTAACATAATTCATAAATTTTTCTGATGCTTTTTCTGCACCAATAGATACTCCTGAACCAAAAGAATAATAAATTATCATAAATATGAAAACTATCGATAGAATTATTGTTGCTAATTTCCAAGTATTTTTACCTACAGCCGGAAATGGTTTACTTATTTGCTCTTCCATAACTATCATACAAAATTAAACTTTATAAAGTTTATGAATCCTATATAAGCTTCTTCAAAATTGAATTATCTAACTTGTCAGTTACTATCATTTTCTTGATTTGCTTCCTTATTTCATTGTCTAACTCAAGTTCTTCATAAATGTCTTCAGCCAACTTCATATCAGCTTTAGTGACAGGCATGTCTGGAGTTATAGTGCAGCATCCTGTATGGTGCTCAAAATAAATATCATTCTTTTTAGCTAGTTCTATTATTTCAGTCTTGTCTAAAGCCAACAAAGGACGAAGGATTGGAAGTTTGATTCCATGCGAGGTAGCTGCCATATTCTTTAGCGTTTGTGAAGCTTTCTGTGCTAGTGATTCTCCTGTTACTATTGCTTCAACACCTTCCTTTTCAGCTATCATTTCAGCTGCTCTAAGCATGACTTTCTTACAAAGCACGCATCTGTATAATCGTTCACGTTTAGCTATCTTTGAAAGTATCGGACCAAAAGGAAAAAATATGTTTTTCTTAAATCCTAATTTTTTCATAATGCTTACAGTTGTCTCAAATGAACCTTTGCAGTAGAATGGATACAGCACAGAGTGCATAGCTATTATCTCATAATCTTTAGACATCATTTTTGCAGCTAATGGACTGTCAATTCCGCCAGATACAAGCGCTATAGCTTTCTTCATATGGTTATTAAATATTTAAACTATAAAAATGAAACTATGGATATGGCGAGGTAGCAGAACGGCTATGTATCGGTCTGCAAAACCGACTAACCGAGTTCGACTCTCGGCCTCGCCTCC
>JAQUSH010000057.1 GCA_028715225.1 Candidatus Aenigmatarchaeota archaeon
TGTAACAAACAATTCAAACAAATTTATTTTCAACAACTCAAATTACAATGCAACCAATGACAAAGGAAGAGGAGGGGTTATTGAATATCTTAAGACGCAAGCTGGCACAAGTCTTGCAGGTGATGATCCTTTTGAATATGGTGCAGAAATATATACAATTAGCGGAGTGATAAAAAATATTTCAGCAGTTTCAGCTCCTGAAAATGTGACACTTACAATCGGACCAGTATTTTCTACGCTGAGAATAAACAGTAGATATATTTTGATAGGTAACAGTGTTTATTACAATTCTACTTACACCTACTATACGAATGCTCCATATTATGTTGAAGAATTAAATACAACCAACCCAACTGCTGATGACTGGCAATACTACAAAGATTTGAAAAGTGTTGTAGTGGACTCAGTATTCCAGAATGTATCATGGTTTGACACCTCTATAACTACGCATGTTACAACAAGCGGAAATGGTGTAGATTATACTGGCTCAACAAACATAAATTGGATTGCTTTCTATAACAATGACACTAGAGTTGCTTACGGAGATATATTTTTAATTAATACTTCTTCAACACCAGTTCCGCAGACATTTGATTATTATGACACTGCATCATATGAAATGTATCAGAGATCAAGCGGTGCAATATCGCCAGCAGCAAATGCTTGGTATTACAACAAAAAAGCTGGTGTTGTATGGGATTCTGCAGATGGAATAAGTAATTTCAATTCAACATATTATCAACTAATAAACCCAATAAATGTGACATCTTACACATCTGAAACAAATGACTCAACTTCACCGCAATACACCAATGATACAAGTTATCTTAATAACACACCACAAAATCCAAATGATAGCAATTCAATAACATGCTTTTCATTTTGGTCTGACAACCTTGGTATAGATCATGTTACTCTGTCGCAGAATTCATCTGGAAGTTGGGTTGAAAATACAACATCTTACACTGCAACAACAGGAAATGCATCTGGTTGGGCAAACCACACAATAAGCGTTTCAAATCCAGGATTGATTTTCTGCAATTTCACAGCATATGATGTTGCAGGCAATATCAACAGCACAAACTTTTCATTTACTGTTTCAGATGCAACTGTGGCAAATATCACAAATGTTTCCTACACACCTACAACAGCAATTGAATTGGATCCAGGCGTCAACATAACTGTCTCATCTAACATAACAGATATTTCAGGTGCTCATACTGTAATATTGCAATATCATTTGAATGGAACAGCAATATGGACAAACCAAACGATGTCTGTTTGGACAGGAACAATTTACAATGCAAGTTTCACACCAACAGAGACTGGAAACTACACAATACGTGTCTGGGCAAATGATACGAGTGGAAATTCTAATTATTCAGATTCACAAGATATATCTGTTGCATATGATAGAACATGGTATGTCACACCGTCAACATTTACTGATATTTCAACAACATATCTGTCTACAGTAAACATAGCCAACATAACAATAAACAATACTGGTGATTACGAGTTAAACTTTTCAATTTCATCAGCCGGATATGATAGCACACTGTTAGCATACAACGTAACTAACCAATCAATCATCAATGTTTCAAACATGACATCAGTTGTTATTAATGTAACTGCTGGTCCAACAGTTGAAGCAACATCAACAAATTCAATTACTTTCACAGTGACAGCAAACGAAACAACTGAAAATTCAACTTCACAAACGCAAACTGGAACATTTTATGTAACACCATCTGGTCCATATCTTGTTTTATCGGCGACAGGTTATCCAACTGCAATTTATCAAGGAAATACTACAAAATTAAATGTTAGTGCGCGAAATATGGGAAATGAAACAGCTAACCTGACATGGATTAAATGGACACTCCCAACAGGATGGACAATTGATCCAATCATGGATACACTAAACAAAACAAACTGTGGTAATCTTTCAGCTTCTGGAGGCACATGTTGGAATAATCTTACATCTGTCAGCATTCCAAATACTGCAACAACAGGAGATAATACGATAACAATAACAACCAATTCTTCTACAGGTGGTTATTCTACAACGTCAATAACAATAAATGTTTTATCTAAGTCAACAACTACCGTGACCGAAGATACAACAACTACTAGTCCGACAGGAGGTGGATCAGTCGGAGGCGGTTTATCCAGCGGACAAACAGACAAATTATTCCAAACCTCTCAGTTATACGAAATGATAAGAGGACAAGAATCAGAATTTGAAATGAAAGTCCAGAATCCATATCCAAACTCAACAATGTACAATCTCACAGTATCAGTATCAGGTTTACTATCAAAATACATCTCAGTCTACCCAACAACATACAGCAAGCTATCACCAAACGAATCAACAAACTTCGTAATCAGAATAACTGCACCTTCATATTTCACAACAGGAGAGCACAAACTATTATTCACAATACGTTCAAAGGTATTAGACCACAAAACAGGACAATCAACAGAAATGATAGAAGACCGATCTATCACTCTCGCCGTTCATGAAGTATCCAGAGTAACAGCAAAAGATTATCTAGATTCAGCATCTAACATTCTAACAGACATGATAACCAACAACTTCTACACAGAAGACATCAAATCACTGTTAGACAAAGCCAAAGCAGCATACGATTCAAGAAACTACGAAGAAGTACAAAGTTTATACAATCAAATCTCAGGAATACAAGAAGCAGCAACGCAATCAAAATCATTAATCGACCAAGTATCAGATTCAGCATTCAGCGCAGCAAACTACTGGGGATTAAGAACTGAACAGACAGAGCGTATCATTAACTTAGCAAAGCTAGCATTCGAGCGTGGAGATTACGCCACAGCTCTAAAGCGTATACAGGAAGCACAATTAACATTCGCTCTAGAAACAAAAGGAGAATACAACATTCCATTTATAGTAACATTCTACTGGAAATATGTAATCTTAGGTTTAATCGGATTAGCAGCAAGCTCATTCCTATTATTCAAAAGAATAAAACTATCAATATTAAATCACAGACTGAAAGTTTTGATCAAAGAAGAGCAAGTTCTATTAGGCTTAATGCGCGTAATTCAGAAAGATACATTCGAAAAAGGAAAGATGTCTATCGGTGAATATGCTAATGCAATGACAGAATACGAGAAACGGTTAAACGAAGTAGTCAAAGACATAATCAAATACGAAACAGAAAAAGCACATTTATTCAAAACAGGCGGAAAAGAGAAAGAACTGTTAGACGAAAGAAACAGATTAATTGGATTAATCAAACGAACACAAAAAGATTACATCACTGAAGGAAAATACGAAGCTAGAATATATACAGATAAAATGAAATCATATTCAGAACGATTCAGCGAAATCCAAGAGAACTTAGCAGTACTAGAAGCCAAACGCGCAATCGGAAAAGGCGGAATAATCTCGAACTTAAAACAAAAAATAAGAAAGTTTTTAAATAGGGTACGGTGATTAATATTATGAAAAATGTAATAATTTTGGGTTTGATGCTGATTGTTTTAACACAGGTTGTTTATGCTGTACAGTTATCAGATGCTGCCCTTGAAGCTCAGACAGCGCTTGAACAGTCAAGCGCATATATAGAAGAAATGGCTCGTGCGAATTTCAGCACAAATAAAGTTAATGATACATATCTTCTGGCTAAGCAGGATTTCGATACAAAGTCCACGCTTGAAGGAAAACTGTTTGATGTAAGTTACGATACAGTTCTGGCTAAAACATCAGAAATTAAAACATTAAGAGACAAGGCATTTTCTACTTATGATGAATTACTTGCTTTGCAAATGTATCTTGAACCTTATAGAGACAAGAATCTAACAGAAACATTTGCATTGTATGACGAAGCAAAGGAAGAATTTGAAGACGAAAGATATGATGAAGCTGCAGAATACATACAGCAGACATATGATAAAATAATAGAAGAACAATCTGCACAATCTACATTAAAAGCATTTTATGATAACACAAGAAAAACAATAAGAAATTTCATAATCGAAAATTGGCATTACATACTTTTAACTATAGCAATAGTCACTGCATCTTTGATAATAGGATATAACAGACTTTCAAGATATCTAATAAAGAGAAAAATAAAACATTTAGAGCTAGAAAAAATCGTTCTAAAGGAACTGATAAAGGACACGCAAGACCAATATTTTGATAAAGGAAAGATTTCTGAAACAGATTATCATATTAAGGTAAAGAAGTTCGGAGAGCTTATAAGAGATATAGAAAGACAGGTACCTTTATTGCAAGAACAGCTTGCAAAAATAAGTAAACCTGAGAGAACAAAAAGAAAATCTAAATAAAAATATTTTTTAGGTAAGGCTGAATTTAGCGTGATGTGAGTCTGCTATTCCTTTGTTGTAAACTACAAGACCGCGTTTTGTTATTTCTGAAAGAACTATCTTCTTTGTAATCTTCTCTCCTCGCATCTTCAAAACTTCTATAGCAGATCCTCTTTTACCATTTGCATAAATTACATTATACATGACGATTATACCGTCTGACAAGAAGCTGATTGCTTCTCCTCTTTCCACATAAGAAGATGCACCTACATGTGTTGGGTTAGCAACTTCTCTGATTAAGAATGATGTTATCTTAGTTTTTTCTAAATATCTGAATAATTGTTCC
>JAQUSH010000004.1 GCA_028715225.1 Candidatus Aenigmatarchaeota archaeon
TATACAGAGGTGCTTAAATGACAGGAGAAAGATTCGATGTTCAAACAGGAAGATATCTAGGTGCAACGAGTTACCAAGAAAAAATGGCAAGACGTGCATTGAATAATCCAGAAAAATCTAATAAATTTATTATTTATTAATTAGCAGAAATTTTGGTTATACTTGTATATCCATCTTTCTTCTTTTCTCTATCTAATTTGTATAGATAGCCTGATACTGCGTTTTCTAAAGCTGGATCATGAGTAATCAGGAATATTTGTTCTACTATATTTGTTACTTTTTCTCTAAGAACATTGCTTAATTCATCAACAGCGTGGGCATCTAAATTATGTGTTGGCTCATCTAAAACTATCCATCTTAACTGAGGTGCTAATACTAAAGAAAATGCTATCCTTAAAACTAAACAAGCTATAGAACGCTCACCGCCAGATACAACTCCGTCAACAGGTATCCATCCAGTTGAATCTTGTAATTGTAAAACATAATCTCCGCCTTCTATTCCCAACCTGACTCCGAAAAAATCATTATATGGATAGATATCTGTCCATACAGCTTGCATTGCTGTATTCACAGATGCAACAAAGTTCTTTCTAAGCTCTTCCTGAGTTGTAATTAAACCAACTTCTAATAATTTTAGCTGCTCTGAGATTGCTTCTACCTTAGATATGTCTGTTTTTAACGAATCTAATAACTTATTTTTAGTTTCAAGCTCATTTATTGTCTTTCCTCTTTCATTGAATAACACATCAAAACTTTTGATCTTAGTTTCTATCTCTCTTTCAAGTCCGATCAAAGACATTATCTCTCTTTCGGCAATCTCTAAGTTGGAAGAACTGTATCCCATCATTGTTAATTTTTCTTCATTTAATTTGCTTAATGTAAATTTGATATTTTTCAATTTCTCTAATTTCACTTCGACTTCATTTCTTTTGAATATAAGTTCTTTGATATTGTTTTGGTCTGTTCTTGCTTTGCTTACAGCTTTCTCCAAAACCTCTACGGTCTTCTCTTGCATTTTTCTCTGCTTTAGGTATGAATCCAGAGATTTCTCAAGTTTGCTAAGTTCTTCTTCAGCGAATGCTAAATCCTTGTCAGAATCATTGACATATTTTAATCTCTGTTTGAATTCAGCAAGCTCCTTTACAGAAACTTCAAGTTTGCCTATGCTGTTTTCTGTCTTCTTTAATGTTGATTTTAATTCCTTTATAGAATCTTTCATTTTATCTATTTGATTTTTCTTTTTTGTTTTAAGTGATGATTTTTTGCTGGATGGAAGTGCGCTTTCGCATATAGGACAATGACTGTCAACATTGTCTAAATCTTTAAGGCTCTCCTCGAGTTCTTCTATTTTAGCTATATTCTTCTGCAGTTCGCTGTTTAGCTTTTCAAACTCTTCTTTGCTGCCTTTCAACTCAGCTTCAACATTGTTATTTTCATAAGTAGTTATTTTCTTGACTATTATTTTCTTTTCTTCTGCGAATTTGCTAAGAATCGGTATTTTCTCCTTTTTCAAAATGCTTATTTTTGCCTCGTTCTGCGCATTCGTTTCTCTTAGCACAGAGAGATTCTCTTTTTCCTTTGAAAATGAATATTCTAATTCAGCTGTCTGAGCTATTATTTTTTCCAGCTCTGCCTTTAACTGTTCTGTCGTGTCTTCAGCGTGTTCCATCAGGTCTTCTTTTATCTTTTCTATGTCTTTGTCAGTTATCTCATAAAGCTGCATGTTTATTTTAATCTGCTCCTGAACAGATTTTACTTTTGCATCCTGTTCTTTTAGATTTACTATCGCCTTCTCCATGCTTGCTTTTCTTATTCTTGTTGCATCTAATTGCTTTTTCATGTGCTCGACTTCTTCTGTCATTCTTCTGACTTCGATTTTAAGCTGGTCTAATCTTTTTAGAGAGCCGTCTGCTTCAAGATTTGATATCATCTGTCTTTTTTGAGAAACTGCATCAGAACATTTGCCAATAAGTGTTTTAGAGGTAGCTCTTGCTTTTTCGAATTTGTCTATTGATAACAATTCGTCTATCTTTTTCATTCGCTGTCCTTTTGGTATTGTTAAAAATATATCCAACTGATTTTGCTCAGAATAGATAGCTCTAGTAAATAAATCATAATCTATTTTTAGTAATCTTTCAATCTCAGCTGTTACCTTTGATGGCTGAGGTGATTCTACTAATTTGTCGTTCTTGAACAATTCGGCTGTTGTTCTTCCTTTCTCAACTGTTCTCTTTACAGTCCATTTATCATCGTTTATGGAAAAATCTAATGACACAAAAGCATTCTCTTTTTTTGAAGGCTTTTTCATGATTATGTCTTCTAATTTTATCTTCTTGCTTTGCAGGTCTGGGAAAGTGCCAAAAAGTGCGAAACATATGGCTGACATTATAGAAGATTTACCAGTTCCCATATTGCCGATGAAACAGTTTGTTCCGTCTGCAAAATCAAGTTCGCTGTTCAGATGCGAACGCCAGTTTTGAAGTTTTAATCCTGTTATCATGTTATCTACCATTCGTTAACTTCATTTAATTTTATTTTTTCTACGGCATCGCCATTGTTTTTAAAATTAATTTCTCCTCTAATCATCTTTCCATCCAATGCCATAGGAAGCCAGTATTTGTCACCTGCCCACATTCTAGCAAATGGCAATTTTTGTTTGTCTGTCCAAACTGGTCTCATTTCATCGCTCTCTTTTGGTTCTCCATTCCAATCGTTTATAAAAAATACATGAACTCTCTGATTCCAATCTCTTTTAGGTTCTGGAAATGTAAATGTTAAATCAGCTACTTTCATAAGATCCTTTATTCCCGTCTTTATGTTTATCTCTTCTTCAAGTTCTCTTAAAGCAGCTTCTTCTATAGATTCTCCGTCTTTCAGTTTTCCACCGAAACCATTGTACTTATCTTTACCGAATCCTCTTTTCTTTAAACCCAAGAGAATCTCCTTTTCTTTGACTAAAAAACATAATGTTACATCTCTCATGCTAATGTCCTCTGTTTTCCTGTAAGTAAATTAAATATCATATCGCTGTTTCCCTCAACTAGTAAATCAAATATTTCATTTGGATTTATCCCGCATTTCATTTCTGATAACTGTTTTTCTAATATTCTTAATCCCTGCTCTTCTGGAGAAAGCCTGTTGTCTTTCAGGTTTTTGAATAACTCCAACTGGTTTTCCAATCCTTGCTCTTCAATGTTCTTGTTTATAATCAGAATAAACTTGTCCTTGAACCTCTCTTCGATCTCTCTGAAGTTAGGTGGCGTGCAGTCTTTTGGAAGTGTTCCTTTTATTTTGATAACAACTATCTGCTTAGGATCTTCAGCTGGTATTGCGCTAAGAAGATTGTATATTTTTTCCTTTATTCCTGCCTCAAATTCAAACTCTTCAATTATAACTTTTCTTTGTTTTTCTAATTTTATTTTATCGATGTTGGATCCATCATATTTGAAAATGTATTTTGGCTGCTCAACTTCTTTTTTGTGTATGGAAGTTGGTGTTGTGCTTCCAGTCAATAAAAACTTTCCGCCATTCAGATCCTGGATGTCGCTCCAGTGTATGTGACCTAAAATGTATAGATTAAATCCTTTAGGAAGTTCGTTTAATTTTATCGTTGGTGGATCTAAAGGTGAATATATGTAAGGATCAACTGACTGATGAAACATGAATATATTGTTTGCTCCAGGTACTGGTTTAGGATCCCATTTATCTAAGGTCTCTTTTGCATATTTTTCAGAAACGCCAGAAAATCCATGTATAGCTACCTTTTGACCATTTATGTCAAAAACAGCAGTATTCATGTCCAGATGTATTAACAAACCAGAACTCTCAAGACTGTGCAAAGGATTGATCATTGTCTTTGCTCTTCTTTCATGCGTACCGTGTATAGTTACAATCGGTATCCCACGAAGAGCTGTTAGTGATACTTCTTTGTCTGCGCTGACTAACTTTGCATTAGAATGAGCATTTTGAGCTTTGCTGAGTATTTTAGCTGTTCTTGCATATACTTCAGGCTTAGGAACTTTTCCATCAAACATGTCTCCAGCAATAAGAATAAGATCACAATCTAAAGATTTGTTCATTGCTTCTTCCATAGCAATGAAAGCGTCTTCTCCTCTTTCCTCACCGTACTTGAAACCGCAATGCGTATCAGAAAAAATAGCTATTTTCATAGTACATTATTCGATGCTAACATTAATAAGTTTTGGTATTTGGCTTAATATGTGTTCAGGTAACGGAATATTCATAAATGAAATTTCTGAAAAATGAGGTCTGTTAAATTTTTCGAGAGTTATGAGAAATGGGAAGTAAAATTATTAGAAGTGAATTAATTATGATGATGCAGAGGGTTTTTCAGCTTGTCGAGTTTGTTGTATAGGAAGTTTAATACCAAACTTATTTTCGATAACACTTGATGGTACATCTGCAACCTCATTGTAATAGAATTTTGTATCCTTAGTGTCATCAGTTTTTATAACCATCGCCATAAATGGAATAAATTCACCTTCCATATCAAGCATTCCATACCAATCGACATTATTGCCTTCATATCGTTCCATCACCTTTTTCTGTGTTTCTTCATAATTTGTCCAATTTACTTTCCACGAAGGATCATGTAAATGACATGCTTCAATTATAAGTTCTTTGTCCTTAGAAATATGAAGAGTATAACGCCTGCCATCTGGTTCTAACCTTCCTGACACTTGTTGCATCCGATAAACTTCAGCTAATGATTTTCCTGATGGTAATGGAAAACCTAATGAATCTAAGCCAAGTTTCAACCCAAGTTTGTGTTCAATGAAAGCCTTTCCGTCTACTTCTCTCATAGAAATATATAGTAACGAAAAGAATATAAACCGATTACAGAACAACAAATTTAAGTAATAGCATATTACTATTCTAAGTATGTCAGAAGAGTTAGGAATGACTGTTAAAAAGTCTGAAAAGTTCATGGACTGGTATTATGAAGTCCTGCAGAAAGCAGAAGTTGTAGACATAAGATTCAAAGCTAAAGGTTTTGACGTCTACTTACCGACAGCTATGAGAACAATAAGAGAGATGGAACGACTGTTTGCAGAGGAATTAGATGCAAAAGGTCACTTACCTGTCATGTTTCCTATTATAATCCCTGAATCAAACCTGAAGACTGAAGAAGAACATATCAAAGGATTTGCTCGTGAGGTCTTTTGGATAACTCATGCAGGTGCTAACAAACTTGAAGAGAAATTCGCTCTAAGACCTACATCTGAAACAGCTATGTATCCAATGTATTCTTTATGGTTAAGATCACATTTGCAGCTTCCTATGAAATTCTACCAGTCTGGACGTGTTTGGCGATATGAGACTAAAATGACACGGCCATTGTTAAGACCAAGAGAATTCAGATGGTTTGAGACGCATTGTGCTTTCAAGACTGACGTAGATGTTATAAAGCAAATTGAACAGGATATGGATATTTTTAAGAAAATTGTAAATGACAGTTTTTGCATACCTTTTTTGATGATCAAACGAACTCAGTGGGACAAGTTCCCTGGTGCAGAAGACACATATGCATTTGAAACAGTCATGCCAGATGGAAAGGTTTTGCAGATTGGAACAACTCATGACCTTGGTCAGAAGTTTGCAAAAGTGTTCGATGTAAAATATCTTGACGAAGATGGAAAAAAGAAATATGTTTATCAGACATGTTATGGACCAGGCATAACAAGGATGCTTGGTGCGATTGTTTGCATACACGGTGATGATAAAGGTTTGATTATACCACCTGCTATAGCACCTGTTCAAGTTGTAATAGTTCCTATTTACACTGGAAACACGAAAACTGAAGTTATGAAGAAAGCTGGCGAACTTCTAGGATCGTTAGCTGAGAAAGATTTTAGAGTTGATTTGGATTACAGAGAACAGTATACACCTGGCTTCAAGTTCCACGAATGGGAATTGAAAGGGGTGCCTGTAAGAATAGAAATCGGACCTAAAGATATAGAAAAGGGTGTTGTCACAATTGTGAGAAGGGACTTCAGAGAACGCATACAAGTTCCTGAAGAGAAGCTTGAAGAACATCTTTTAGAAGTCATGGATTCTATAAGCGCGCAATTGCTAAAAAGGGCAAATGAGAGAATGAAAATTGAAGATGCTAAAGATCTAAAGGAACTTAAAGAAGATTTAAAAAAAGGCGGATTTGTAAGAATAGAGTTCTGCGGCGAAGAAAAATGCGCTGAGAAATTTAAAGACGATACGGGCGCTGAAGTTCGCGGTACATTATTTGGAAATGAAACTAAAGCTAAAGGAAAGTGCGCTATATGCGGTAAGAAGGCTAAAGAAGTAGCTTACGTAGGAGAGGGCTACTAAACAATAATCTTTAAATACATCCACGATATATTACATTTAGAATTCTGGTGAAATTAAATGACAGAAGTACAGCAATTAAAAACAGGAACAACAACAGTTGGTATTGTCTGCAAAGATGCAGTTATAATCGGAACAGACAAGAAAGCAACGATGGGCTACATGGTAGAATCTAAGGAAGCTCAAAAGATACACCAGTTAGACCAGCATATAGGAATAACTATAGCTGGAAGTGTAGCAGACGCATTAGCAATAGTAAGAATGCTAAAAGCACAATTCAAATTATACAGATTAGAAAGAGGAGCAATAACACTAAAAGCAGCAGCAACTCTATTATCAAACATACTTCATGGTAGCAGATATTATCCATTCATGAATCAGTTCATACTTGCTGGTTTTGACTCAACGCCTCATGTTTATTCATTTGATCCGGTAGGAGCATTTGACGAGAAAGACAAATTTTATTCAACAGGTTCAGGTTCTCCATTTGCATACGGTGTATTAGAGAACAACTACAAAGATGGAATGAGCAAAGAAGAAGGAATCGAACTTGTGATAAGGGCAATAAAAGCAGCAATCCAGAGAGATATAGCTTCTGGAGGAAATGGAATGCTTATAGCTGTTATAGACAAAGACGGATTCAAAGAACTGACAGAAGCTGAGATTAAAAAATATAACTAAATTATATTTCTGGAAATTAATTAAAAGAAGATTTTTATGGTAGAAGAAAAAACAACAGATTTATTTGCAAGAGTGAAAGATGCTTTGCCTAAAGATGCGAAGATTTCTGACATCAAATTTGAAGGATGCGAAATAGTTCTTTATACAAAATCAAAGGACTTTTTCCTTGAGAATTCTAATGCTGTCAAAGATCTTGTAGGACAGCTGAAAAAAAGAATAATCTTAAGGCCAGATCCATCTATCTGCCTAGATCCTGAAAAAGCAGAAATACTTGTCAAAAAAATAGTTCCTGAAGAAGCTGGAGTAAAAGACATCAGTTTTGAACCTGCTTTCGGAAAAATAATAATTGAAGCTGACAAACCTGGCTTGGTTATCGGAAAAGGCGGCGAGACTCTTAGAGAGATAAAAAAGCAAACTTCATGGTATCCTCTAATTAAAAGAGCTCCGGCTATTCCTTCTGACATTGTTAAAGTTTTAAGAGAGATCCTTTACAAAGAATCTGATTTCCGTAAAGAATTTTTAGACAAGGTTGGAAAAAATATCCATAGTGGTTGGAAAGAAACTAAATGGGTAAGAATGAGTGCTCTTGGTGGATTTAGAGAAGTTGGGCGTTCTTGCATACTTGTTCAGACACCTGAATCTAAAGTTCTTTTAGATTGCGGAATAAAACCAGGTACGAACGAATTTCCATTTTTAGATGCACCAGAATTTGATATCAAAGAATTGAACGGCATTGTATTATCTCATGCTCACATGGATCACTGCGGTGGAATTCCATTATTATACAAACTTGGTTACGATGGACCATTGTATTGTACAACGCCTACACGTGACCTGATGGTCTTACTTTGCATGGATTATATTGAAATTATGCAAAGAGAAGGAGGTAATGTTGCTTATTCTACTAAAGACATAAAGGAAGCAGTAAAACACACAATCTGCTTAGATTATGATCAGGTATCTGACATAACTCCTGACATACGTCTAACGATGCTTAACTCTGGGCACATCATGGGCGGTTCGCTTGTGCATTTGCATGTTGGAAACGGATTGCATAATATTCTATACAGCGGAGATATCAAATTCGACAGAACAGCGCTGTTTGAACCTGCTTCATCTGATTTTCAGAGAGCTGAAACAGTAATTATTGAATCAACTTACGGTGGCGCAGAAGATACGCAGCCTAGAAGAGCTGAAACAGAAGCAGCATTAGTTGAGATTGCAAACAAAACAATGAAACGAGGTGGTAAATTACTTATACCATCATTCGCAGTAGAACGTTCACAAGATCTTATGGTAATACTTACTAACAGCAAGTTTGAATATCCTGTTTACTTAGACGGTATGGTATGGGATGCAACAGCTATTCATACAACATATCCAGAATATTTTAACCGTGATCTTCAGAAACAGATTCTTCAGGAAGGAAACAATCCTTTCACAAATCCTATTTTCAAAAGAATAGGCTCAAACGATGAACGTAAGAAAGTTTTAGAAAGCGAAGAACCTTGTGTGATAATCGCTACATCTGGTATGTTAGTAGCTGGACCATCTGTATGGTGGCTAAAGCACCTAGCTGAAGACAAGAAAAACACATTATTGTTTGTCGGTTATCAAGGTGAGGGTACGATGGGTAGACGTATTCAGAAAGGTTGGTCTGAAATACCTATGGAAGAAGATGGAAAAACTAGAAGTGTACCTATAAATTGTGAAATACAGACAGTAACAGGTTTGTCTGGGCATTCTGACATCAAGCAATTAGTTAATTACCTTAACAGATTAAAGCAGAAACCTGAACGTGTCATAGTCGATCATGGTGAAGCTTCTAAATGCATAGAATTTGCAAAAATCGCTCACAAAACTCTTTATTGTGAGACACTTGCACCTAAGAACTTAGACGCAATAAGATTAAAATAGTTTCTCTTACATGTATTATTTATGAATTACGAATATAATGTGAACAAGAAAGTAATGATTGTTCTTTCTGCAATAATATTAACTATTCTTGCTGCTATGATATTTTCTTCCGGAGTAACTGGAAGCTTCTTGATATCAGATAATTCTACAGATAAAATAAGTGAGCCTGTTCAGGTCTGCCAGAACATAACAGAAGAATATACTGAATTAGAACCTTATAATACAGAAGAATGTGTTTCTGTTCCAAGAATACAAAAATCATGCAATACAAGTTCACTAACATATACTCTAAACAAAGAATGTTACTGGTCAAATGAATTTAAAACAATAAACACAAGATGCACAATACAGAATACTGATACACAAGAAGGAACTTTTGTAATTGAGGTAGGAGTGATCAACAGAGATGGAAAATTATACGAACAAAGATCTGTTAGTTTGTATCCGCAAGCATCAAGCGTCCTGACATATTCTCAGGATGCAGACATCGCTAACTGCTATTGTTCTGAAGTAAGCATACCTACGAAAGAAGTCTGTTATGACAAGATTGTTACAGAAGAGCAGTGCTTTGATGTGACTAAATACAGAACAGTTTCTAAAGAGAGAATTGTTGAAAAATGCGATTAAATATAAGGAATTTCTACGTCGTCTGTTCTCCAGAATCTGTTTATTTTTGTATCTTCTGATTTAGCTCCAGCCTTATGCATTATCAGACCAGCGACAGCTATTTGCGCACCGCAATCTCCTGCAAACTCTCTAGGTACAGCAAACAATTTCGCTCCGCGCTCTTTGCACATTATATCTAGCATGTCTTTTAATCTAGAATTAGCAGCTACACCGCCTGTCAGCAAAACTTCTGTTTTGTCAGTGTGTGCTAAAGCTCTTTCACTTGTTTCAATCAGCATTGCAAAGCAAGTTTCCTGAAGTGAATAGCATAAATCTTCAAGCTTTTCTGTTTTTAGTTTTTGTATTGCATTTGTAAGTATTCCTGAAAATGATACATCCATTCCTTTGACTACATATGGTAATTCAATCCATTTTCCGTTTTTAGCTAAAGCTTCTATTTTCGGTCCGCCAGGATGCTGCAAACCAGCCTCACGCGCAAAATGATCCATAACATTACCAATACCCTGATCTTGCGTTTCGCCGAAAACTCTGTAACGGCCTTCTGTGAAAGCAATAACCTGCGTATTTCCGCCAGAAACATAAAGCGTAACAGGATCTTTCGCGCCTGTCATTAATTTTCCTATCTCTATATGACCGATACAATGATTAGTTGGCATGCAAGGAATATTTAATCTTAAAGCAAGATACCTAGCAACTGTTGCACCTATCTTTAAACATGGTGGCAAGCCAGGTCCTGCAGAAAAAGCAACAACATCTACGTCTTCTAGTTTTATTTTTGCTGTTTCTAGTGCCTTTGTTACAATTTCTTTCGCAATATCATAATGATGGTCAGCTGCTTCTCTCGGATGTATGCCTCCTTTCTTAGGTACGTAAACATCTTTGACATTAGCCAAGACTTTATCATCTTCTACAATACCAACACCAAATGTATGAGCTGTTGATTCAATTCCTAAGCATATCATATTGAGAAATATTGAACAAGCATATTTAAGCTTTTATTACCTAGCCTAATTATGTCAAAGACAGTAGCTATGATGATAGTTGTAATATTACTGATAGCTTCAGGTCTATACTTTTCAAACGATAGCAAAATGACTGGTTTTGCTATATATCAGAACAATGATACAAATACAATAGAACCTGCAAGCAATCAAACGCACGAAGATGAAAGATTTTACAGCTTGCCTACATGTTCAGATGACACACCGTTCAACTCATGTTCTCTGAATCAGTCTCTATACTGTGATTTTGGAAACTTGGTTGAAAAATGCACAGAATGTGGTTGTGACCCAGATAAAGGATTCTGCAACAATATAACTGGTTCACTGACTTACAATAGATGCATAAAATCAAATTGTTTAGTTGATTCTGACTGCAATGATTATGATGCAAATACAAAAGACACATGTCTTAATCCTTACAAAATATTAAGCAATGGTTCATCTGGTTCTGAATGCTCATATCAACTTCAGGCAAAAGGAATAATCGATGTAGCAATAGTAGAACTTGAGCAGCCAGATCTAACATACGGCCAGACAATACATTTCTGTAGCGATGACAAAGGATGTTTTGTTGTTCAGGAAGCTGCCTGGAATAATATGAAAAACTCTTACTGCGGCTCTGATCTTAACTTATGCAATTACACTGCTCAATTTGATTACAAGTATGTTATGAACTACAAATATGACGACATTGATTTCAAATATGATTATGATTGTATAGTTGATGATGAAGGAAACAGTGGAAAATGCATTTACAATTCTCTGAAATCTTTGGAAAAATGGTTTTCTGCAGAATCTGACAAGCATGATGCTAGTTTCGGAGTAAGGATTAAAACTTTCGGACCATATGAAACTAGCTCAGTTCCGCCAAAAAGAACTGACAGCGAAAACTGCGACAAATTAGATCCTTATTTTGAAAGTCAGAATCTTAACCTGGATCTTTCTGATTATGATATTGTTGTTTATCTTTACATGACAGATTCAGCAACCGGAAACATATTCCAATCCTGCAACACTACAAACGCATATGTTTCGTATTCTAGAGTTGACCTTGGAATTCTTTCAACTAAAAATCTAAATGATCTGATTACGAATGTTGCTGCTGAGATAATTCACAGGCTTGGCGCAACAGGAGATGTTATAGGCGTAAACGGCGTAGATTTAGAAGATTATGTTATAACAAGTGAAGCTGCAAAAGAAATCGGTTGGAAATAGAATTATATAGAACTTTAAACAATATCTAAATATGATACCAAAGATTATTTTTAGATATTCTTGGATATATAATCAAAGATGTAAAGATGGAACATTCGGTAACACCAAAGAATTTGGAAAATATCCTACAGATAAACAAATTATTATTTTCAAGAATAAAATTGAAACCATATGGAGAAAAAAGGAAAAAGTAATATTGAAAAAAATATCAAATATAAGTGGACTGAAATGGAGAGAAAAATATATACAATGTTATATTGTTGGTAGAGTCGCACCATTATCGGATCCATTAACAATCTGTATATATACAAAGCACCCAGATTATTTTATAGATGTTTTAACACACGAATTAATACATCAGATATTTGTTCAAAATCACAAAAACCTTAAAAATGTTTGGAAATATTTTTTCTATGGAAAATACAAAAAAGAAAGTCATACAACTTGCGTTCACATTCCACTTCATGCAATACATACTGCTATTTACAAGGAACTTTTCAACGAAATTTGTCTAAATAGAGATATAAGAATATGCCAAGATTTCAAAGACTATAAAAAATCATGGCAAATTGTTAAGAAAGAAGGTTATCAAAATATAATAAAAGAATTCAGAAATAGAATTATTTCTTAACGTGCTTTTCTGCGTAACCGCATTTTCCGCAAGCAACTCTGTCTTTGTGAGATGCTAGAAGTGTGCCTGGTCCGCATCTAGGACAAGATCTTCCTGACAGTTTTCCTTCTTTGTATTTTGTCCATCTCTTCACAGATTGATGTTTCTTTCCTGATAATTCAATATATTCTGGCATTTATTTCGCCTCTACTGCTTCAGCTGGTTTAGCTTCAGCCTTTGCTCCGTAAATAGGAACTTCTTTTTCGTCCCATACTTTTACTGAAATTGTACCTCTGTCGCAGCCTATTTCTGTTAGTATCTTGCTTATCTCAACATGATTTGGCTCTGATTTTAAATCTTTAGCCAAAGCCTGCTGCAAAGCTGCTTTGCTAGGTGTAGCGCCATCGTAATTGATGTGCAATACAACTTCTTTTCTTTTGAATATAGGATTATGTTTTTCGCTTAAAATCTTAAACTGCATTTACTTCACCGTCACTGCATATCTGCCAGGAGCTGTTATTCCTGCCTTCTTTGCTATCTCAGAATCTGTCTCGATAACTATTAATACCCCTTTCCAGTTCTTGCTCAACTCGGTTGTTTTGCAAACTGGACAAATATTTCCTTTCACTATTCTTCGACATAATTTACAAGCTTTGTCTGCCATTTACTTCTTCTCCTTTTTTTCTTCTTTTGCTACTGACCATTTCAATGAACCTAAGAAAGGCTGTCTCATTGTAAGGCCGATCTTGTTATTTTCCTTAAAGCTAATAGAAATAACTCTTGCTCTTGCTTTGTCTCCTTCCTTTATTACTCTTTTAGACTGCTTGCCAACTAGCTGGCCGTTCTTTTCATCATAACTTACAAAATCATCCATAACCTGAGATATGTGTATCAGACCATCAAATCCGCCTACTCTTATGAAAGCTCCGAATTCAGTTACATCAACAATCTCGCCTTCTACAATCTCATGGTTTTTAGGCATCCATGACAAAAGCTTGAACTTGACTGGATAATGAACAGACGGGTCTCCTGGAAGGATTTTTCCTTCTCCAACTTCATCTATTTCCATGACTGACAAAATGATACCGATATCATTGTCTATCTTTCCTTCAATCTTTTCAGATATTGATTCAATCACAGATGTATTCAGATCCTTGTCAAACTTTGTTGGCGGGACTGAAATTTCGTCTTGAACTGTTACAATTTGGTACATTTACTCATTCTCCTTTTGATATCTTTTTATTGAAAGTTCTATCATCTTCTTTGCGTGTTCTGCGTCTAAAACCTTTAGTAGTTTAAGATTTTTAAAGCTTTCAAGGTACCTTGAAATCTCATTAATTTGCTTCATTGGAAGCTCTGAAACATCTTTTATGCCTCCTCCGACAACTGCAATTATTACATCATCAATCAGTTTTCCCTGAAGTCTTATTACGCCGACTGGTTTTGTTTTAACCAAAGATCCTGGTTCTAATGGTTCTTGAGACAATATAACTACATCTAATGGAGCCGCGTCATCATGATGTGTCTTTGGTGCAAATCCATAGTTTCCTGGGAATGGTGTTGAAATTGTATTTGACATAACCAATGTTCCCTGGTCATAAATGTAGAAACTTTTGGATCCTTTTGATATTTGTATAAAGACGTAAAGTTCTTCTGGTTTCTGGATTATATCAAACTTCATAATATCACATATTTTTTCTGCCTTATATATATGCTTTTGCCATTTGCTTTCTTTATTTTGTCTCTTAGTATCTTGTCTTGGGTAGCTATTGAATATCCTTTTTTGGAGTATTCGACCAAGGCAGCGTCTGCTTTGCTTTCAGATTTCAGGATTTTCAGTTTTTTTGTTTTAATCAGCTGCAAAGCTATTCTGGCAGCTGTTGCATCTTTAGATTTCCCTTGCGATAAGCTTTCTAGCTCTGAAACAACTGGTTCTATGACATACAATTCATTTCCGCTCAGATGAAAAAACACATCTATTTTGAACTGCACGACAGCCATCAAAAAGTTAGTATCTAGGATAACTTTCATAATATTTATTAATCAATCAGACTTTAAATGTTATATGATTAAGTACAGAAAAGGGGCAGGAGCTGTAATATTCAGAAAAACCCAAAAAGAGCTAAAATTCTTGATATTTCATCGTGTAAAAAACTGGCACGGATGGGAATTGCTAAAAGGTGGCTTGCTTGAGGGAGAATCTTTCTCAAAAGGACTGAAACGCGAGATAAAAGAAGAAACTAATCTAAAAAAATACAAGATATATCCAAAATGCTTTTCTATAAAATACAAGTGGCCTAAGACATATGTGAAGGACCATCATAAATTTCATGGCGCCTGGCACAGATTTGTCTTAGTAGAAGCAAACTCAGAAAAGATAAAAATAGACAGTTATGAACACGATAAATGCAAGTGGGTAAGCAAGGCGGAAGCTTTAAAACTGTTGACTCACGATAATCATAAGAGAGTTTTAAGACGTTTAACGAGAGGATTAAAATGAGAAGCAAAAGACGACCATGGGGATGCCAGAAATCATCCAGAAAGTATAGCAGGCAGATTAAAAAATGATAGATTCTCACTGTCACTTAGAGCAATCAGATTATTCTAAAGACCTAGATAAAATAATTCTAAAATGCAAAAAAGAGCTTAAAGCTATTATAACATCTTGCGCACATCCTAATGATTTTGAGAAAACATTAGAGATTGTTAATAAAAATAAGGGATTTGTATTTTGCACGGTAGGAATACATCCAGAATATATCAAAGAAATAACTGATAAACAAATTGATGTTTTTTTAGACCTAATTAGAAAGAATAAAGACGGCATTGTTGGCATAGGTGAAATTGGATTAGACTATCATTGGATTAAAGAAAGCGATCAGATTGAACGTCAAAAACAAATGTTCATCAAACTTTTAAGATTGGCTAAAGAACTGGATAAACCGGTCGTTATACATTCCAGAGAGGCACTGCCAGAGACTTTAGATATCTTAGAACAGGAAGAAATGAAAGATGTCTTGCTTCATATGTGGGGTGGACATACTCTGATGGATAAGGTTAACGAGTTGGGTTATAATGTTTCTATGAATTCAATAATAGTGAGCAGCAAATCATACGGAAAGGTTGTAAAAAGAACTCCTTTAGAAAAACTGATGCTTGAAACAGATTCTCCTTGGCTAGCTGTAAAAGAAGACGGAAATTCTTACAAATTAGACCCAGATTCTAGAAATGACTCATTAACCATTAAGATAACAGCGCAGAAGATTGCTGAATTAAAGGATATTGACTTTCAGAAGATATGGAAACAGTGCGCTTTAAATTCCAACAAGTTCTTCAAATTACATTTAAATATATAACTCATATATAATATAGGAATATAAAGGTGGTTTTTTGCTAGACAACATGAAAAAGGGTTTTTCGTTAATGAGACAGAAGCTTGTAAACAAGCCAAACATAGCCTTTTTCGTAGATGGCCCAAACATGATCAGAAAAGAGTTTAACCTGAACTTGAGGGACATAAAGAAAAGGGTTGAAAAGCACGGCAGAATCGCCATAGGAAAGGTTTTTTTGAACCAGTTTGCTCCAGAAAAATTAATAGAGGCTGTTGCGAATGAAGGTTTTGAAACAATAATAGCTTTAGGTGATCCAGAACAGAAAACTGACGTTGACGTTGCTGTTGCTGTTCATGCTATGGAAGCACTGAACAATCCAGAAATCGACGGAATTGCTTTAGCGACAAGAGATGCGGATTTTTTAGCCTTGTTCCAGAAAGTTAAAGAAAAGGGCAAGACAACTATTTTAGTCAGTGTTTCTCCTGGTCTGGCTGTTTCTTTGAAACATGCTGCCGATATTGTAGAACTTCTTTAATTTCTTTCTTTTTTTCTTTTTATAACTTGTATCTAAGGATAGCTCCAATTCCACCTAACTGGAATAGTTGTTCTCCTTCACCAGTGCTTCTAGAAATAATTTCTACTTCGGTTCCGTAAGTTTTAGACATCTCTTCAAATGCTTCAACTATGTCTCTTACACCGATTGGATTTATTTTTTGATTGCATTTTTTGCATTTAGCCTGATCAATTTCTTCGTTTCTTAAAAATAGAACACCAGATTCACCACAAGAACACTGATATTCAACTTCAGAATATTCTAGATCTTCTGTTATGAGTATTGTTTTTACTGCACCTAATTCTAAAGCTTTCAAAACAGGTTTAAGGCCATATGTGACCATGCCAGTGTCTTTCTGCAAATTCTCGAAAAATTTCTGAACTAACATTTTTTCTTTTGATACAGCTGCTTCTGCTAGTAAATCTGAAGCTTTCTCTACTAATTCATTCAAACCTGGCTCATCTGTGTATCCAACATCTTTTATGCCCAGAACTTTATTTTTTATATCTGTCTGAAGATATCCGCCGTCGAAGAAATTATATTTAGATGGACCTGGTCCACCGATTATTATTCCTTTTAGTTCATTAGAAAAATAATCTTTAACTGTTTCAGCTACTTTTTTATAAAAATCATTGATTAATCCGTCACGGACTCTTTCGAAACGTTGCTGAGACTGCCCTCCTTTTCCAACTTTGCTAGGTACGATAGAATCCAAGTGTCTTAAAACATGTATTGTTTTTCCCTGAAGTATTCCAACTGTTGCTTCTTTTGTATCCATGATTAAAAGTCCGTAACCTTCTTTTTCTTTGATCATATCTCTTAAGTTTGCTAATTC
>JAQUSH010000058.1 GCA_028715225.1 Candidatus Aenigmatarchaeota archaeon
TCTTGTCAAAGTTGTTATTGCGCCGTCGTCTCCGCCAGTTGTCCATCCTAAAGCTGTTGAAGATGCTCCGTAAACAATTGTCTGATCATTCTCAACTGCATTTAATGATAAATGAATTAACGGATTTAATGGATCTGCTGGGTTTGCCCTGTTTACAATATATGTTATAACTGGAGATGACTGAGCTGTGTAGTTCTCACTTTCTGCAACTTCACACTGATAAACATAACCGACTGTGTTAACTGGAAGTATTACTGCAACGCCGTTCTCGCCTGAAACATCAGAACCGTCTCTTGTTATCACAGGAGTCTGTTCTGTTCCACCCACTGTACATGTTGCTGTTGTCGGTGTACCGTATGTTATAGGTGATGGAGGGTTTATTGTGAATGAGAAAGCTGCATCTGCAGTTGTTATTATATAATTATAATCTGAAGTTGTTACACTATTACTGTCTGTATCAGTTGCGCTCCATCTGTATGTGTAACCTGATGGATTTGCTGGTAAATCATGTAAAACCATTGTATATGTGTTGCCAACTAAAGTAAGATCATCATTTGATACTGTATCATTTGTGTAAATGTATGAAATACCGTCAAATTCAAATGTAACTTCCTGAACGCCTCTTCCGTCTGTCACATCTGCTGAAAATGTGTAAACTTGATTAGGTACATAAACTGTTGGTGATGCCGGATTTGCAATCACATTTGTAATTAGTGGTGGATTTGTAAGGCTAACTATAACAAAATCCCCAGGTACTGTCCATGTCTGTCCGTTCTGAGGAGGTGTAGCTGAGATTATAGTTGTAGCTGTTGCTCCTACGTATCCTGGCGAACTAATTGTCAAATCTATCTGACAAGTAAGATCAGCTCTCCATATATCTAGTCTCGGTGTTAAGCTGTAATGTCCATTTGCATCAGTTGCTACAGTTGTAGTACCCTGCAAAAAACATTTAGTATTATCCGGACTCGGTGTAGAAATTGTAACAGTTGCTCCAGAAACTGGAGAACCTGAATCATCAAGTACTGTTCCGCTTGCATCTAAAAACAAAACAAACGGAAGAACGACCGCAAATGCTGAGATAGCAAGAATGCTAACCAAAATTACAGATATTGATAGTATTCTTTTACCCAACATTCACATGCACCGCTTGATTATTAATGCTCTAAATTCGCCTGATAGAATGTTTCAATTTCTGTTACTATGTCATTTATAGCATCAACATCCATTCTATCTTTAGCAGATTCCATAGCACCTTTCTTATTCTTCAATAAAGTTACGAAAGCAAGGTATTTTGGAGCTCTCTTGACATAATCATCTGAAACAGCTCTCAAATCTTCTGGAATTTTTACATTATCCTTTCTCTTCATATAATCCTTAACATTTTCTTTTATTTTCACTAGATCTTTTTCTACAATTTTGTTTATTTTTTCGAAATTCTTTTTAGAGTCGAAATTTCTTACAAGATCCATCAGTTCTGCTGGAGCTTCATTCAAATATTCATCATCAATACCATATTTTGTTTGCAAATAGTATGCTGGAACCTGTTTTAATCCGCCAGATACTTTAGGTAGGAATGTTCTGAAAGATTCGAATATTGCCTCTGCAGCTTCTCTATCATTTTTATTTTTTATTCTTGTTTTATTAGCTGAATATAAGCCAGGAATCAGTAAAGCAGCTGATCCTGCAGGAACTCCTACATCCTTTAGTGCTGCATCAGCATCTGTAACATAATCCACAGAATGAATGTTACCAGTTGTTCTTATCATTCCCTGTGCTTCTATCTGTACATCTTTAGCATCAATGTGTCCTGAAATTGGTTGACCATCAATCTGAAGATCAACAAGTGCTCCACCGACTACTCTACCAGTCAGTGTAAATGTAGAATTTCCATCGTGACTTGTGTAAGTTGTTACCTCTCCCATTGGGTTTCCACTTTGATCGAAATAAGGAGTTACGCTAATTTCTCTAGCATGAACTACAACCCGTCCATCTTGGACCTGGTATGAAACTCCGCTTAAATCTAAACCACCATGAACAGTTGTATCTGGTTGGTTTAAAGTTATATTAGAACCGCTAATGCTTCCATGTCCTGTCAAATTTAATTGACCGACAGAATCAAATGCATCTGTGTGATATATTGCCTTTTCCTTTACAATTGGATGACCATGTGCCATTTCATTTGCAGCATTAGCTGCTCCATTCAAAACTATACCACCCAAACCAAAGAATGCTAATCCTTGCATAACCGGTCTAAGATAATGATATGCAGTATCCCAGAAGTCAACTCTTTCTTTACAACCTCTAACAGCCCATGCGTTAAACCAATTGTAATATACATCTGTTGTTCCATCTTCTTTAGTAACAGTAGATTCTCTTGAATTAACGTCAAACTCTACTTTGACCTTGTTACTATCCTCAAAATGAGATACCCCTTTGTCATCAACATAAACTAATACTTTGTCATTTACAATTTGACCAGGATATAAAAGCGCTGTATGATAATAATGATTACCTTTCATTGCTAACAAATCAATACCATATTGAGATCCATACAAATCTATCATATGATCTGTCAAAACTACATCGTTACCCTTCAAATTTATTGCGTCATTTTTACTCATTCAAATTCACCTCAATCTATATACTTTATTACTACCGATAAGTATTTAAATACCTCACTTACCAGTCACTACTGGATTTTCCGAGTTAAATTGTTTATACATTCCCAAAACTCCAGTCAGCTCATCAATCTTAACAGCATCTCCGATCTTTCTGTAGACCTTGAGAGCTCCACCTAACTCATTTAGACCTTCATCACGTAGATTAGGTTGATTTTTTCCTAATTCCAAAAGTTTCTTTCCTGCTGTCTCTCTAGCCCTTGCTTCTAATTTCAGATAGTTATGGTCTTTTGCAACGGCTATTGCACCATTTAGATATGATAATGCCGTATCGACATCTCCTGTGCTTTCATATGCTTTTGAAAGAGCAATATCGGCATTATAACGATGAATTGCACCGACTCCATTTGGAATATTCTTAGCAATCTGTAAAGCTGTCATTCCATCTCCTATAGCCTCTTCAGAATTTCCTCTTCTTACAGCGTTTAAACAAGAATAATAATATAATGTTGTTTCAATCTCCTTAGACTCCTCCTCAGTACACTTACGAACCAAACCAAGTGCTCTGTCAATATTTGTATGAGATTCTTTCTCCTTACCAAGTTGCATATATGCTATTCCAAGTCCAGCATAACATTTCGCCAATCCCAATTTGTCTGCAGCTATTTCAAGTATTGCTTGTGCACGAGCGAAATCTTCCGCAGCACCGATGTAATCCTCTTTGTTTAATTTCATATTTCCCGAATTCAAACGGAATCTTGCTACAGTGCTTCTATCAACTCTTCCTTTCTGGAACTGTACTGCAGCATCATTAACTGCTTTATCATTAAATGCGATTGCTTCGTCAGCACCTCTTGTCGCTGCTATAATACTCTGTTTTTTTTGTAGAAGATCGAATTTCAGTTTCACATCTTCATCAGTTGCAATACATCTTTCCTCCTTTGCTCTAATGGCTTCGATAGCCGTATCCATATACTTCTCAGAAGAAACATCACATGCATCAGAAAGTGCGCTTGCGTAAGTTATCAGTTTTTCTAGAACTTCTGGTGTTCTTCCAGATTTTCCATAATGTTCTATCAGCTGTTCCTGTACAATTTCACTTGTTACAATATCTTTGTCCAGAGTATTGGCTATTTTGTTATGAATTATCTTTCTTTTCTCTGGTGAGATTGATTCATATACGACTCTACCGACATGAGAATCTACACACATTTTCTTTCCGCGTTTCTTCAGAAGTCCTTTATCGGTTAGCGAATCAATCGCCTCTACCAAACTTTCCTCCATGTCAAGTCTTCTTCCCGCATCAGTTTCACGACTCACGCCTGTTGCGTCATAGACAAAATTAATATCAAATTCTGAACCCATCGCTGCTGCATATTCAAGAACTTTTCTTTCTTCTGATCTAAGATTAGCATTACGTATTCTGTCGCTTACGATTTCATCAAATTTCGTAGGTATAGATGTATCAGCAGCGCTCCATTCTCCTATATCCTTGTTTAATTTCTTCGTATCTAGCAGAACCCTCAAAGCTTCTTTTACATAAAGTGGATTTCCACCAGACTGTGCGTATATCTTCTCAATGAATGTATTATCAATATCAACAACCTGAACTGTTTGTGAAATTCTTTCAGATATTTCACGGGCAATCAAATATGATGTTTCATCTTTGTTAAGTCCGGTCTTTATTTCTGTCACCTTTCTTCCTTTTCTTATTCTTTCTACAGGAAGATCTTTTTCATAAGATGCTATTATTTTCACATTCGGGTCAGAAGACAAATTTACTAGCAAATCAAGAGCACCTTCACCTGCTCTATCAATATCGTCAACTTTAACTATCAGTTTTTTTCCAGCGGCTAATTCT
>JAQUSH010000059.1 GCA_028715225.1 Candidatus Aenigmatarchaeota archaeon
ATGTAGTAGGTTCTGGTTTTGATTCTCATATGACTAATCCTATTCTGATGGATGTAGTGCGACCTCATGTAATTCTGATAAGTGGAAAGAGAGGTTCAGGTAAATCATATACAGGTGCAGTTATAGCTGAAGAAATAATGGAACTGCCAGATGATGTCAGAAATGACTTATCGTGTCTGATGATTGATACAATGGGAATATTCTGGTCTATGAAAAATCCAAACGAGAAAGATTATAATTTATTAGTTGAATGGAACCTGAAGCCTAAAGGATATCCGATTCAGCATATCATACCTATCGGACTTAAAGACTTCTATGAAAAAGCAGGAATACTTTACGATGGAACATTTGCTATACGTCCTAAAGATCTGTCAGCAGCTGACTGGGCTTTGACATTTGGAATAAGAATATTTGATGTTTTAGGCATACTTCTTGAAAGAGTGATGAAAAAGCTTAAGGGACAGAATTATAAGATCAAAGATATTATTGATGAAATAAAGCGAGATGATCGTTCTGAAGACAAAGACAAGATGGCTCTAGAGAACAGGTTCTTGGCAGCAGAAGCATGGGGAATATTTTCAGATGAGGCAACGCCTGTTGAATTATTTTTAAGGCCAGGAATTGCTACTGTGCTTGATGTATCATTGCAGGAATGGAACGTAAGAAACCTAATGCTTGCAATTTTATCAAGAGAGATATACGAAGTAAGAGTTGCTGCACGTCGTGAAGAGGAGCTTGCTCTGATAGAAGGCGAAGAGAAAAAGAAGATACCAATGACATGGATAGTCATGGATGAAGCCCATCAGTTCTTGCCAGCTGGCGAAGAAACAACAGCTTCCCACGATCTTTTAACATTAGTTACGCAGGGTAGACAGCCAGGAATAAGCTTGGTATTTATCACACAAAGGCCTAACAAGCTTCATGAGACAGCAATATCTCAAGCTGATTTAATCATATCGCATCGCCTTACATCTAAGCCTGATCTTGATGCATTATCACAGCTGATGCAGACTTACTTGCTTGAAGATATAAGAAAATCTATTAGTGATTTGCCAAAATCAAAAGGTTCAGCTGTTATACTTGATGATAATTCTGAAAGATTGTTTAACATACAAGTGCGTCCACGTTTATCATGGCATGCTGGTGGATCACCTACTGCTCTGAAAGAGAAGAATTAGTTATTTATACTTATTTGTATATAGTACCTTCTCTATGAAATATAGAAATAGGATACCAGAAAATGAAAAACCAACAATAGTTCAGTGGTATGATGCTCAGAGTCAGGTGAGAATATCTGATCAAGAACTTAAAGATGCTAAAGATACTAGAGATTTAATGGCGTACACAAAAAGTATTGGTTGGCCTATCTATGAAGATGAATTTGCATTGGTTCTCTGTTCAGAAGTAAGCGGAAGAGATGATGAGGCAGAGTTTGACATTAATGTTATTCCTAAATGCTGGATTGTTAAGAGAGAATAAAAATCAAACTAAAGGTTTAATTTGTTCTAAATATTTGAAGGCTTCATAATAAGCTTCTCTGACAGGTCTTCGTTTTGGTCCGTTCTTGGTAAATGTAACAACAAATTCTAGATTTGATTCAGCTATTATTTTTGCGCAAGTTACGCATGAAAAATTCTCACCGGTTAGATGCGTTTTCCATTCCCCGTCTTTCGGTTTTAATGCAGCAACATATAATGTCGCTCCAGAAATATCTAAACCGTCATTCAGAGCAGATAATATCGAAACTTCTTCTGCATGCGTGGCATTGCATTTTTCTATTTCAGTTGCACCTTTAGTGTCTAATCTTAAACATCTTACACATTCATCAACATATCTTGGTCTATTGTATCCAGAAGATATTTCTGTGTCATTTTTAACTATTATAGCGCCTACACGTTTTTTCTTACATTTAGAGTATTTAGCTACTTTTAAACATCTTTCAAAATATTTATTGTCATCCATAAGAATATGTTAAGGAGAAAAGAATTTAAAACCCTCAAAACAAAGTATACTCTATGAATTATGTCAATCATTCTATGATCAAAGAAAATACAATTGAAGAAAGACTTTATCAGAGTCATATTCTGAACACTGCTGTAAACAAGAATACTTTAGTTGTTTTACCGACTGGTACAGGCAAGACGAACATATCAGTTCTTTTAGCAGCGCATCGTTTAGAGAAATATCCTGATTCTAAAATACTGATAATGTCGCCTACTCGACCTCTATGCTCACAGCATCAGAAGTCTTTTGAAAATTACTTTAAGATAATCGGAGACATAACTCTGGTTACTGGTGTTATACAGCCAGCTCAGAGAAAGAAAGCATATGACACATCTGTTATAGTTATTGCTACGCCGCAGACAATCGAGAACGATGTCAGGAACGGAATACTTGATCTGTCTGATTTTTCCATGCTTACAGTTGACGAAGCGCACAAAGCTGTCGGTTCGTATGCTTATACATATGTAGCTGAAATGTACATGAAGCAATCTAAATTTCCAAGAATATTGGCGCTGACAGCATCACCAGGTTCTACTAAAGAAAAAATTGACATTATCCGAAAGAATCTTTCTATTGACGCTGTTGAGATAAGAACAGAAACAGATGCAGATGTGAAAGATTATATCAAAGAAAAAGAAGTTGAATATGTCAAAGTTGAGCTTCCTGAAGAGCTGAAAAGATATCAAGAATTGCTTAAGACAATCATCAAAGAAAAACTGAGCAAGCTTAAAGCATATGACATTTATGCAAACAACAAACGTGATCTCTTGGAAGCTCAGAAAAGATTTTCAAAAAAACTAGCAACAGAAAAGAATCCAGCTTTCTATCATGTTATTGCATCAACTGCTGAAGCAATCAAAATATGGTACATCTTAGAACTTTTAGAAACGCAGAGCCTTAGAGCAACAAAGATTTATCTGAACAAGATAAGGGAGAAAAAAACAGCTTCTGACAGAAGAATAATGAACGATGTAAGGATACTAAAGATGATCAAGGCAATGGAAGAATACAAAGAAGAGCATCCTAAGATAGAAAGGATAAAGAACCTGATCAAAGAAGAACTAGAGGCAAACGACAAAGCAAAGATAATAGTCTTTTCTCATTTTAGAGACAACATTGATGCGCTCTATGATGTTCTGCAAGATGTGTGCAAACCAGTTATTCTTATCGGTCAGCGCGGTGACCACGGGCTAACGCAGAAAGAACAGATTAATGTAATACGAGACTATGAATGTGATATCTACAATTGCATGATCACTTCTCCGATCGGTGAAGAGGGTTTAGATATCAAAGGAGGTGCAGACATTGGAATATTTTATGATTCGGTTCCATCTGAGATAAGAACTATACAGCGTAGAGGTAGAGTTGGTAGAACAAGAGTTGGAAAAATATTTTTCTTATTAACTAAAGATACCAGAGATGAAATATATCATTATTCTGCTCAGCGTAAGGAAAGGAACATGAAAACAATTCTGAAAGGAATGCAAAACAAAAATACTTTAAGTAATTTTGTTAAATAAAAGACATCGCCTGATCTGAAGTCCAAACCTCTCTGAATGTCCGAAGACATCTGAATCCAAGTCCGAAGACCGAAACTCTGAAGTGTTGAAATCTTCTCAGGCAATAATATGTTTATATATTCTAAAATATTTAAAATAGACACATGAGAAAGGTTCTGATCTACGTTGATACAAGGGAAGTGAGTTCAAACGTCATTGAACATTTCAAGCAATATGATTGTGACATTGAGAAGAAGATGCTTCTTTACGGAGATTTTATGGTTTCTGATCGTGTATGTATTGAACGTAAGACAGCACAAGATTTCTTAAGCAGCATAATTGACAAACGATTATTCTTGCAGCTTAAAGACATGAAAGAAAACTATGACAAGCCTATTCTATTAATAGAAGGAAATGACCTTTACGGACGTTTGCATCCTAATGTTGTTCGCGGCGCACTGGCTGCGATAGCCCTGGATTTCAAAGTGCCTGTCATATGGACTAGAGATGTTGCAGAGACAGCTGGAATAATATATTGGATAGCAAGAAGAGAGCAGTTCCAGGAGAACAGGACAATTTCTTACATAGAAAAGAAGAAAGCAAGCTCGATAAAAGAGCAGCAAGAGCTCATAGTTCATGGTCTGCCAGGCGTATCTATAATCAGAGCGCGTTCTCTCTTAAAGCACTTCAAGACACCTGAGAAAATCTTCAATGCAACAGAGAAAGAGCTAGCTGATGCTAAGAACATAGGAAAGGTTACTGCTAAAAAGATAAAGAAAGTTCTGACTTCTAAATACGAATAAGTATTTATAAATTAAGTATCCAAGATAGAAGCATGGCAAAGAGACCTAAAGTTAAAGTTGTTAAGAAAACTGTTCAGCCGCAAAAGGCAAAAACAGGATACAGCGCTAAGATAGAATTTAACAATCCAGCTGCTTCTAAAGATACTGAAG
>JAQUSH010000060.1 GCA_028715225.1 Candidatus Aenigmatarchaeota archaeon
CATTAAGATATACCAATGTTTCCGATGTTGGAACACCATTATGCCAATTAGTTGATGTTGACCAATCTGTATTTGTATTTCCAGTCCAAGTTGTATTTGTTTTTTCTAATAAAGCAATCAGACCATTTGAATAGAATGATGTGATATTTACATATGCAATACTATTTGTTGTATCAACATAATCACTAGATATATTTACCCAATTAGTTCCGTCATATGCATAAAATCCAAGATCATTAGCAACATACGATGAGCTATAAGTGATATTAAGATATAGCCATGATGAAGTTGATGTGTTTGTAACATTAACATATGAAACATTTCTATAACCACCTGGTAATGTTGGATATGAAAGAACTCCAGAATGAAGTGTTCTATATGCTTTGAAGGTTTGCGGATGACCTGACAAAGTATAATTTGCATTACCACTATCAAAGTACAGGCTTCCACCTGTTGTAGAATTTAATAAAAATGTTTTAGATACATTAAACAGTCTTCCGTTTGAAACATTAATCATTGTATCTGGATATTGAGATATGTAACCTGTGAAATAAAAGTTTCCTCCACTTAGATTGGTATTTCCTAGTACTGTCATATTATAATTTCCATAACCTGTAAATCCTCCGTTTGTACTTGTTAAATTTCCGTTTACTATTATATTAGCAGCATAATCACCACCGCTTCTTGATGTAAATGTTCCTGTTGTTTTCGAGATATGAAGATTCCCAGGAACTGTTAATGTGCTATGTGTTGATGAAAAATATGTTTGGGTTCCAGAAGCATAAGTGAAATTTAATGTTCCTGTTCCGGATCCAGTTAATCCTGCTGCTGTTGTTATCCAGTAAAAACACTGTCCAGTATTTGAACCTCCATTTATATTTGTTGTTCCGTTTGTCATTGTCCAATTTGAAGTTGCTGCAACAATTGTAACTCCACCAAATGTGTGTGTTCCTGTTCCTCCAATAAAAGTTCCAGTAGAATTAATATAAACCGGCTCATAACTGTCATACCATGCACCATATCCGCCAGAACCAACAAGTAAATTTGATGAACTTGCATTAAATGTTCCTGAAATTAATAGAGCTCGCCCATCTGTAGCACTTCCAGTCTTTGAAAGTGTGAATGTTGTAGTATTCAAAACAACTGTCGTACCAGAATTTACTGTTATTGAATACATTGATGGAGACGATCCTGTTATTGTTGTTGTCCCAGATCTATCAAAATAAACTCTTCCTGAATTTGTTGTGAATGTTGTTGGATGATTCCAATTTGATCCAGCAAATGTAAATGTTCCGGTTGTTGCATTTAAAGTACCTGCAGATGTTAACAAATCACCATTCATATCTATTGTAGAATAATTTCCATTAAGTATTCCGCCAATTTCTGTATTTCCTGTTACATTTAAAACTCCGGTCTGCGCATTAAATATTCCGCCAGAAGTTATGTTCAGTGCAGTTGACGAATTAAGAAGGTTGACGTAAGATAAATTCTGATTAAATGTTCCTGTAATGTAAAATACTCCGTTAATTGTAAGATTATATCCCATTGTTGACAAGATTGAGCCTGTTGGTATTGAAACATTGTGAATGAATGTATTATTTGAAAGAACGGTCTGATTTGTTGCAGATGCATTCAGAACAGCATAACAATTGTAGCATGGCAATGCTCTCACACCTTCGCAATTCCAGTTGTTTGCATTTGTCCAGTTGCTGCTTTCTGAACCTGTCCATGTACAAGTTGATCCATCTGGTGCTACTAAATCTCCATCAAATAAACCAATTAATCCGCTTGAAAAGAACGTTGTTAAATTTGCTGTCGCATATCCGAGAGTTGTTGAATTTGTTGAACCGATTGAAAACCACTTTGTTCCATTGTAAATCAATATTTGCGGTTTTGTTATGCTCGTATTAGATGTATTGTATGTTAAGTTTAATTGCAACCAAGATGAAGTTGAAGTGTTTGTAACATTGACGTATTTAGATAGAGATGTCGTACCTGATGGTGATGCTGGGAAATCGTTTTGTCCGATTGGTTGTATATAATGATTTGTTTTATATCCTTTGATTAATTGCTGACCAGATGCTTTGTTTCTCCAGAGTTCGTAGATTTCATTTCTTGAAAGAGAACGATTCCATATTGCTACTTCATCTATCGTTCCATTGAAAGATGATGACGTAGCTGGTGGATTGTATGAATTTGTTCCGATATGAAATTCGTTTGTAGAATATTGTATATTTCTTGTTTCAGCACTACAGCTTTTTCCATAAATTCCAGCATCCAAATAAAGACAAATATAATTATGGTCATAAACTGCTGTAAGCAAATGCCAATTTGTATCTGGAATTGTTACGCTTTTAGAAGTTGACCAACCACCTGTTAAGTTTCTAATTTGAAATGTATACAATGTATTTCCAGATGATGTATAAATATCCCAACCATATCCAGTTGTTGCTGGGGTATCTTTATCTAAAATATAACCACCAGTTACAACAGGAGTAGTATTTGCTTTTATCCAAATGGAAGCTGTAAAGTTATCATTAAATTCAAAATCATCTGTGCTTGTTACGTTTGCCCCTCTTGTGTTTAATGAGTTTTGAGCGTTTCCGAATCCTGTCTGAGCTGTTCCGTCTACCATCTCATTATTTGCTAAATTGTGTATTCCTGTCTCGTCTACGGTCTCCGCACCATTATCAAATTTATAATAAGCATAAAGATACGGGTCTGATGCTAACGTTGAATTATTGTCTAATTCATAACTTTTTGCTGGTATTGAAGCGTCTATAATTCCACTATCTAAATAAAACGTACCTGAACGTATTGAGATTCCGTCTGAAACATTTAGAGTATATCCACCAGAAACGTTAGTAGAACCTGCTGTTGTTTGACTTAAAGTTATTGAATTAGCTACTGCATTTTCATTTATCTCAAATTGACCTGTTGCTGTTCCGTCTGCGTGTCCTATGAAAACGTTGTCTGTTGAACCGAAATCGTAGAGAGTAAGAGATGATTTCTTGAATGAGCCAATGGATGGTGTTGTTGGAACATTATAACTTGACATGCTGATTACATAATCATTTGGAAATTTATCGTTGTCTTTTGAAATCATACCAGCATTTTGTGATACCGCATAATAACCGAAACTATTGATTGTTGTATTGTAAAACTCGATATATTTTCCTGCCTGATAACCTACGTTAATATCGCCGAGAACTGAATTAACTATACCTGTTAAGAATTGTCTACCGCCATATAGATAAGTATATGCTCCGTTTGGAATTGTAACGTTATACCATTTATAATCTGCTGGATAGTTTACACCGCTTGTTCCTGAATCCCACGGATGAGTAGGATAACCTTGGAAATTGCAGTTTTCTAATGTGAAATTCTGATATAAAACATAAGTTGAAATTCCATAATATTCATCGAAATCTGTCCAGTTGGCTGTCCAATTAGAAGCAATAGAACTTCC
This sequence comes from Candidatus Aenigmatarchaeota archaeon, assembly GCA_028715225.1. Lineage (GTDB taxonomy): Archaea > Aenigmatarchaeota > Aenigmatarchaeia > Aenigmatarchaeales > Aenigmatarchaeaceae > JAHIDZ01. The sequence continues at coordinate 3,470 of JAQUSH010000060.1, forward strand.
GTCTAATCTGAAATGTCTTGCACTTGCAGGACTTGCTGAAACAGTTGTTACAATAACATTATCTTCTTCTGTTCCGATAAAAGAAGCGTTGCCGTTTCCTCTAAAACCTATTGTAGCATCTGCTCCTGCTGTGTCATTGAAAATTAAATAAAGCGGATATCCATTTACAGATGTGTTAACTTTAAGTGTTCCGCCTAATGTGATATTGATAACTGTTACGTTTTGTGAAATAATTGGTTGATTTGGTGCTGAAGCGTTTAAGATAACTAAATCATCTGCGTCTGGTATGCTTGTGTAATTCCAGTTAGAAGCGACTGACCAATTAGTCGATGTTCCACCTTGCCACGTGATTGTTCGAATTGTTCCGTCTGCGTATGTCCAAGTGCCTAACCAGACTGTGTCTATTTCTACTAATGGCTCTGAATTTAATTCTTCATCAATAACAGATGACGTATTCATTGTTTCTTCTGCAGAATAACCCGAATTTGTTGCAAATAGAACTAGCAAAATCGTAAATACTGCTAAAAATAATATTTTATTCGCCGTCATTTTTAATCTCCTCTATCAGAAGTTCCATTGCTCTTTCAAAAGCATGCGATCTATTGCTGAATTTCCTGCCAGTCTTTTTAAGACTGTTGTTGAATTCTTCTATCAGTTTTTTATCAATAGATATAGATAATCTTTCTTTCATAGTACCAACGTAATACGTTTTAATACGAATTAATATTTTGTAATAGTTCGTAATAACCGTATATAAGCATTTCTATACTCTAAAACAGGCTTATTTCTTTGAAATCTTCTTTAAACCGCCCATATAAGGTATTAGAACATCTGGTATTCTAACTGATCCATCCTTCTGCTGGTAGTTTTCAAGTATAACTACTAAGGCACGAGACATAGCCACAGCTGTTGAATTAAGCGTATGCAAAGTTCTTTTCTCGCCGCCGTGTTTTCCACATTTAATTTTAAGCTGT
>JAQUSH010000061.1 GCA_028715225.1 Candidatus Aenigmatarchaeota archaeon
CCATTTCTTTTAGTGAATCAATATTTATTCCTCTATCAACTTCCCTGAATCTTCCAGAATAGTTATCATCAAAACCGCTTTTTTTATGAAGTTTCTTAATAATACGCTGTCTATAAGGTGCATTTTTAGGATTAAGATTTAGATAGAAGATGCTGTCGCAGGTTCGTTTTTTAGGTTTTGCAGGCTTCTCTACTTCTTCGGCTTCTGCACCAAAATCTTCATCAGTATCTAATTCCATTTTCATATATTTTCCGGTTTTAGCCAAACTTCCATTAATAACGCTGATAACCTTAAAATCAGGAAATCCAAGATGTTCAAAATATTCATCACTATGGCCATATGCAGCCGAAAATGCCTCTCTAATATCCATAAGTCAATCTTATACACAAAACTTTAAATATAGAACATTTTAAACAAGCGTTTTCTTCCCGTGATATTTACCGAAAACTGTTCTTATAATTTCTTTACTCTGTCCAATATACTCAAGTGGATTCGTAATTTTACGTAAAGTCTCTTCATCCAGTTTTCCGGTAATTTCTTTATCTTCTAGAATAACATTAATAAATGGTCTTTTTTCATCATGCGCTTTAGTCGCTAACTTAGCTGTAAGATCATGTGCGTATTTTCTCGACATCGGTCCATCTACCTTTCGTGGATCTGTTAAATATGTCATAACCTGCTGTGATGTGACTGTACCAAAAGACCTTAGAACTCTTTCCTCAGATCTTTCCTTATCTAATTCTATTTTATAAACAACATCGGCAAGTCTCCTAATTGTATGATCTGAAAATTTGAAAGATGATTCCAAAAGTATTCTATCAGATGCTGAACCCGAAAGATCTCTTGTATAATCCATTCTACAACTTGATAACGACGTTAGCAGTGCACCACGCATATGACTTGTTAAAGATTCAGTTTGTTCTTCCGTGGTTGGATTTCCACCCATTCTATCCTTATGCGGCATCGCTGAAGATCCCTTCTGTCCTCTAGGAAATGTAAATAGCCCAACATCACTGCTTCTTCCCATTCTTATGTAATGAGCAAGATTTCCTAAAGTTTCAGATGTTCTTGACAAAGAATAAACAACATCAGTAATAAATTCTCTGCCAGGCACTTGCGCCGAAGCATCCATATGCGCAACGCCGAGATTCTTGCAAAATTTTTCCTGCAATCCAATTCCATCTATTCCTAAAACTTCAGCAGAGTGATGATTTCCTGTCGCATCACCCCACTTACCAACTATAGATTTGTCATAAACATATTTTATTATATTGAGATCCGATTGGAGCATTTCTGCATAGTGTGAAAACGGTCTGCCAGCAACTGTTGGAAGTGCATCATATAAATGTGAACAATCCATATGCGGGATATCAATCCATAACATGCTTTTCTCTAAAGTAATATCTCTTAGATTTTCTAATGAATCTGAAATAACTTCTAATGAACGTTTTAACTGTAAAGCTTTGGCAGATTCAGTTGTATCTGCACTTGTTCTAGCTTTATTGATATGTTCTGCTCCTCTCTCAACGACCTCCCCCCACGCATTATTTATAGCAATAACATCGTGACCTGTTTTTTCCTCGATTTCTCTTATTCTATTCGGATCAATATATTCAAGCGATGCTTTTTTCATAAGTTCTCGTGCGTCTTCCGGTGAAACTATACCTGGATATAATCTACTTAATGTTTCAATTGATTTTCCCTGAACAAATAAACTATAAGAAAATGTTTTTTCTGCTCCCCATATTTCAGCCATATCAGCTGTGCCATATCTTTTAGCTATAAGAAAATTTGGGTCAACATTTTTAAAATCTGCTTTCTTAGGAGCGGTTTTAACAACATCATTTACCATATTTCTAATTTATACACAAAACTTTAAATACACATCTTCTGAATTACTTAAAAGGCGAGTTAATGTTTTGGAACAAAAAGAAAAGCGATATAGAACAGGTCAAAGAAGCAGTTGAACCTAGTCAGCCTGTGCTTGAGCAAACTAGAGACATACCAGAGATGAGAAAAATAGATATGCCTTCAATAGCTGAGCCTAAAAATTTCGCTCCTTTATTCATTAAAGTTGACAAATACAAAGAAGTTCTTCAGAAAATCCAGAAGCTAAAAACAATTCTAAGCAGCCTTAACAGTCTAGCAAGATTGGAAACTGAATTAGAAAAAATAGCAGAAGATATTGAAAACGTAGAAAAGAAGAACTTAGACGAATTCTCTAGTATAATCGCACAATTAGATCAGGAACTGGTAAGACCGCAATCGTTTGAACCATACATAAAAAATCAGCCTGTCACAGACGGATACATCAAGGAATTAGAAACTGACATAAATGCTATGAAAAGCAGAACACAGAATCTCTGATTTTTAAATTTATATAAACCTATTCAATTATACTATTTAGTACGCAGGAGTCGCCAAGCTAGGTCTAAGGCGATGGGCTTAGGACCCATTGGGTTAGTCCCTTCGCAGGTTCAAATCCTGCCTCCTGCACCATATTTTTATATATGTTAGAGATGAAGATTGATTATGCGAAAGAGCATCAAAAAAGCTGTAGAAACAAGAGACTTGGTTAAAGCATATGTTGAAGAATTGACTAGTAAAGAAGGACTTGTAACTGCATTTCATGTTAACAGAAAATTTCCTGAAGTGTCAGTGGGTTCAGCTGCTTTGCTGTTAAAATTTAACTATGAAGATTGGAAACTTGATTATGGTTCTATGACTGTTGTTGAATCTGGATATTCAACTGGAACTTCGATTAGAGTATATTTCAAAGGGGGCAAGCAACCAGAGGAAAAATACTTTGATAAAGACAGCTTAAAACCAGTAGAACGGTAACATTATTTGCTGATTTTATGGTTGATGGAATACATATAGCAATAATTCCCGATGGAAACAGGCGTTGGTCACAGAAACGAGGAAAGCCTACGCTGTTCGGACATCAGGCAGGTGCACGTACTTTAGAAAATTTCTTAAAATGGTCGCAGGAATATCCTGAGATAAAAATGATAAGCGTTTATGCCCTGTCTACAGAAAACCTTAGTAGAGATCAGAAAGAATTGAATTATCTTTGGAAAGTATATCTTGAAAACCTAAAAAAGGTCATCAAATCCGATGAATTCCAGAAAGAGGAGATAAAAGTCAATGTTCTTGGTAATCACAATTTATGGAGATCTGATGTCAGAAAAGCTGCTAAAGAAGTCATGATCAACACAAAAAACTATACAAAAAGCGTACTGAATATTCTGCTTGCCTACGGCGGACAGTTTGAGATAATCGGCTCCATGAATACACTTCTGAAGAAGGGTATAAGAAAAATACCGATAGCTGGCGACGCATTCAATAAATTCTTATTAGTTAAGAAGCCGGTTGATCTTGTGATAAGAACTGGTGGCTATCACCGTCTGTCAAACTTCTTATTGTTTCAATCAGCTTATGCTGAGTTGTATTTCACAGATACTTTGTGGCCAGACTTCTCTAAGAAAGAATTTGAAAAAATAATGAAATGGTATTTCTCTCAGCAGAAAAAGTTTGGTAAATAAACTATTGTTCTGGTCTTAACAACGGGAATGCCTGACATTCTCTTATTGGTTTATTCATCAAGAAATTAAACAATCTTTCAGATACGCCAAATCCTGATGTAGGCGGCATACCATATTCTAGCGCCTCAACAAATTCTTTATCATACATCTGTGCTTCTTCATCGCCAGCCTCTCTCATCTTATTCTGCTCTTCAAATCTAGCTGCCTGATCTATCGGATCATTCAATTCAGAATAGCCTTTACCCATTTCCGAACCAGCGACTATAACCTGAAATCTTTCAACGATGTTTGGATTTTTTTCACTTCTTTTTGCAAGTGGTTCCATAGCAACTGGAACATTTATTAAAAATCCTGGACCACTGATATTTTTTCTACAGTATTTCCATAAGTTATCAATACCACGGTTAAAATTAAATCCTTTTTTGCTGTATTCGATTTTAAGTTCCTTTAATTTATTTTCAATCTGCTTTAAATCAGCTTTATTTACATCTATGCCTGTATTTTTCTTAATTATACCAACATAATCATATACTTCCCAATTCTTACCAAGATCAACATTATGTTCACCGATTTTGAATTTTAATGTTCCAAAAGTTTTTTTGGCAACATATTTGTACATTTCTTCAACTAGTTTCATACTCATATTATAATCGGCATAACCCCAATAAAATTCCATTTGTGTGTAATCTTGTGCATGCTCAGGATCTATGCCCTCGTTTCTAAATATTCTTCCTATCTCGAAAGTCTTCTCGAACCCAGCAACCATCAACCTCTTCTGCCACAACTCACCACAAGATATTCTAAGATAGACATCGATATCCAACGCATTGTGATGCGTGATAAATGGTCTTGCGTCAGCACCTCCTGTCTTG
>JAQUSH010000062.1 GCA_028715225.1 Candidatus Aenigmatarchaeota archaeon
TATGCAAATATCATTGAGTATGGGGAAAACTTAGAGGGAGATCTTTCGGCATTGAACGTTGATGCATTTATTTCAGAAATGAAATCCGTCGCAAGAGAATTTTATCGGGTTCTGAAACCAGACCATTACTGTGCAATTCTTATAGGAGACACAAGAAAAAAGAAGCATTACGTACCAATGGCATTTGGAGTTATGCAAGCATTTTTAGAAGCAGGTTTTCTACTCAAAGAAGATATAATCAAGGCCCAGTGGAACTGCTCGGCTACACCTTATTGGCAAAAACGCTCGCTCCAAGATAACTTTTTCTTGATAATGCACGAACATTTGTTTGTTTTCAGAAAAACTGCTTAATTAACAAATATGAGTTGTATTTAGCAATGGCTTTAATTCCTTCTGAATACTTTGTTTATGACCACGCATGCATTTCGAATCAGGTTCTATAGAAAGAATTAACATACTATTTGAGGAGTGCAAAAGAAATTTTATTACAAAGCTTCAGGATACAACAGAAAAACGCGCATTAATCGAATCATTTGAATTACAGGTAGACTCAAAAATAAATGAATATGGAGGTCATTTTGATAAATGCATAATAAGCATTGGTAAGCCCTCTGAACCAATAGATGAAGCAGCATTGCGCGGTTTAATGTACCACGAAATTGCGCATGGACATTTTCATTATGAACCTAAAGGATATAAAACATGGAATGAGCTTGTTCCCACACAAGAACTATCACAACCAGAAGACACAGTTAATTTACTAAATTTGACTTCTAATATTTTGCTTGATTTAGATATATTATATCGTTGTAATATGAAACTTGAATTCGGAGAAGATACGTTGGCATGGGTAAATAAAGAATTTGAAGTGTTTCGGTCACATCTCAATTCATCTATGCCAAAAAGGGAGATATATATCAATGCCATAATATACGGAACGAGACTTCATCTATTCTGCCAAGAAGAAAGGATAACTGAATTAACCAAGTATTTCAAAGATAACGAAGAACAACTATTATGGTTGGCATACGGAATAGAAATGTCGGCTAGATTTCCATTTAAATTTTTAAAAAATCAGAAAGAAGGAGTTACGGAATGGGTTAAAGAATTTATAACCGACACACAAAATGCTAGGTAGAACCTGATTCTTTCACGGTCTTAGTGAGTATTTCCTTCAGTACAGCATCATTTATTGAATAGAAACGCATTTGCCCAATTTTGTCGCAGGTTATTATTTTTGTGCCTACAAGCTCAGCGATCACCACACTTATCATAGCAGGAGTCGTATTTAGCTTGTCCGCGAGTTGCTTACCATAAAACCTTTCTTTTGGATGGCCAATTAAAAATTTTAGTATATCTGCCTTTGTTTTGGTATTCGATACATCAAATATCGTAACTACCTTTCCCATATCAACACCTAATTGAATGTATCCCTTAATATTTAAAAAGCATTACGGTAGCCATAATTTATATTTCTAAAAGAAATAATGTAAATTATTAAAAAACGAAATACTTAAAAAGACAACGTAGCATCTGTAATAGCAGAAAATAGTTAGAGTAGAGGTGAAATAAATGAAAGTGAAAAAGAATAAGAAGAACATTTTCGCTTCTTGCCCGGCGATTATTGCTTACAGATTAGGGGCAATGGATAAATCCACGGCGATTGAAACACGATACCTTGTGCCAGCCTTGGGATTATCTACCGAGGATCTAAAAGCAGCTGTCCAGTATGGACTTTTGAAGAAGTATTCTCCTGGCGGAGGCGGTGCAATAGTTATCGCCAACAACTTAGAAACGAACAAATCAGAGATTTTTCCAATGTGGAAATCAAGGGAACACATAATTGCTATGCTTGAAGAAAATAAGAAAGCTCTTAGTGAGTTAGATGAAAAAATTAAGACTCACGTCGGTGTAAAAAAAGAAATCCAAAAGGCAACACAGGAAGAAATAAGTGAGATACTACGGCGTTTATTGCCCATAAGGCAGTCAGTTCCTGTGAGCGTGCTGAAAAGATTGCATATTCTGGATGAACGCTATGTGTCAAACAAATACCACACAACTGAAAAATTTATAGCACAATCAGATCAATTATCCAAAGAAACAGAAGCATACTTGGTAGATGAACATCCAAACATTGCATGGAAATTTAAATATGTGCCACCAGTCTTAAAACTAATCAAAAAATGGAGGTTGAGCACAAGCGCAGCAGTGTTAGCAAGCTTCAGCAATCGCATAGACAAACTCTTAGCAAACACGACAAAGGAACGGGAACAACTCGGAAAGGATCTCTTTACCGAAATGGAAAAAATGGTGAAAACAATAAAATCACAAGGGAAAAACAGCTTTAGCGATGTGAATGTTACCGAATTAGTTGAAAAACTGTAACCATAGAATGTGGTTTAGGTAGATGACAGGATACCTCAGAACAAGCTTTAAATAGAGGTTGTGTATACCTTTCAATCAGCGAAGGTCTGTTGGCCTTTAGGTTCAGACCTCAGATAAGCTCTGTGCATTCGGCAGGAGCATTTCTATTTCTTTATCCAAAGTCGTGCTCCCAGTATTTTTTATATCTTATCTTGTAAACATGATTATGAAATATATGAAGGGCCAACTAGGTGGAGGACCTATGATTGGAGACGCCGTAGCAATCGTCGTAATTATGGGCATTGCATTATTGGCAGTACATTCTATAGTTTTGGCTTTGGCTAGCATATTTCTTTTAAGAGTGTACAAAAAAGGATATTTTTCTTCCAAAAACTTTGAAGAACGCGTAATCGCATTTGGTTTGACCATATTTGTTTTATTATCACTAGGGATAATCTCCTTGCAATTCATACCCCAGCTTATAGATATACCTGGATCGATTACCCCAAAATTGTGCAAGATACATGGATTTTTCTTGATCAACGTTGAAGGATACCGAGAATATGCCTGTATTGTTAAAGCTAGTGAGTTGCAGAGAGATCAGGATATATGTGGGTTATTAAAAAAAGGTGAAGAAAAGATATGCGTCATAAATGCGGTAAAGATGGGTTTTGGAAATTGTACGGGCCAAGGCCAAGAGTGTTACGGCGCCCTTGCAATTAAGACTAATGATCCCCACCAATTATGCAGATTGGAAGGTCCCGTAAAGTTTTATAAATTTAACATTCTCGGCTGCATAATGTATGTCCTAAGCGAAGCACCTAATGCATCTTGTGACAATATCTCAGACACTACCTATGAGGATGATTATTATAATACCTCTTCCAATTATCGGTCTTTCTGTCAAGCAGCGAAAAAAGTCATAGCAGATGGATATTGTAAAACAAACAATATACCTTTGGGTGAAGGAAAGGATCAAAAGAGTTGTATCGTAATAAATACTAAAAAGTTAGAGTTTTGTTCTTTTTTGGATAAAGATACACCTGCCTGCATAGCGTATGTCCTAAGCGAAGCACCTAATGCATCCTGCGAAGATATTTCTAATTCTAGTTATCAGGCGCCGACTACAAAAGAGTTTAATATGTCTGTTGATTACAGATCATACTGTCAAGCAGCGAAAAAAGCCATAGCAGATGGATATTGTAAACTAGAAGAATCAGATCTCCACAAGTCTATCGATACCATCAATTGTATTGTAAATTACACCAAAAAACCAGAATTTTGTGTTTTAATACATAAGACATATCCTATCAAAACTTTTACAAAGTGTTTTCAGCTAGGTAAGAACAATAGTTTTACCACGAATGATAATGGTTCTGTGAATGGAAAACCAACCAATGAATGAAAATATATATCTAAGTGGAAATGTTAATATCAGAATTAACACCGCGGGACTAAAGAAAAGAGATAACCCATCAGACGATAGCTAATAAGTCTTATTGAGAAATATGCAACATGTTATAGGAAAATTTATATCCAAACTAGTTATCCCCACATTTGTCTGCCAGTTTTGTGGGTATAATTAAAAATAAATTTGAGAGACACTGTCCTTTAATTCGCCAGACAGTGACTGACGGATTTTAAGAAAAGCGTACATGATATTGTACGATTAGCAAGTGAGGCTAATCCTGAGATAGAAGACCGGCAGGAGCATTTCTATTAACATTTATAATCACTTATTCTCAGTATATATTTATGAGATTACTAAGAAAACTAAGTACGCATTTAGATAAACCAAAAGCAACTACTGATGATTTATTTAATACACTAAGTTCTTCAACTTGGAAAACCGGCTTAGAGATAATAGCAGAATTAGAATCAAAAGGATTTAGAGCTGGCCATTTTCGTGGTGCTATGTATGTTTATTTTTCAAAGTGGGAAGAAGAAGGTTTGATAAAACATAGAATAAGAAAAACAAGTGAAAAAACTGCAT
>JAQUSH010000063.1 GCA_028715225.1 Candidatus Aenigmatarchaeota archaeon
TATCAAACCAAGTTCAATGATAACGGTTTTTTTAAAATATAGTAAACCAGCAATACCTATTGCAAATAAAAATAAAGCAGAAACCAACGATGGATAATCTCTTTTTAGATTTTCTTTTACTCCGATAACCTTGTATCTAAGACTAATGTATTTTAATTTTAGATCATTATATTTTCTTTTGAGTTCAGAATATTTTCCATTTATCATAATATCCCCAATCTAAATAATACATATACCGCACCAGCAGCACCGATTAAAAAATATGTAATAGGTATATTCATCGGTATATTATCTTTTGTCAAATGTTTTGAATCCTGATATGTCCATAATCCTCTTCTAACACAGTATAACTCCCACTTGAAATCTATTATACTAGTCATAAGCCCAATTATTATGATTATAGGATTTCTGTAATACCATAATCCCCATGAAACAATCATAAATAAAAATAAATCTAAAATATGTTTTTTTATTCTATATGATGCAAAGTGTTTAATTTTTTCCGGATTGTTTTTAACCGTATTATATTTTCTTTTAAGAATCTCATATTCTCGCTTTAATCTTTCATATTTTCTTTCTCTTGTAAACATCATATATAGAAAATCTGATGTTCTATTATATAAAGATTAAAATTACAAATATCCCCAGGTCAGGAGCAGATCACTGTCTCTTACCCATCGTTCACCTATATCTGTTCGATAAAACATATTTGGTAGAATAATGTTTTTAACTCTTCTATATACTTCTTCTGAGGCTTCAGCCATTGTCATTCCGGAAGCTGTAATAACAAGAGAATAACCACTCTGGCCGGCTAATGTAAATTGACCATCTACCAACTTAACTTCTCCAAGATGTATTCCACTGTAATCTGGCCGTTTGAACATAACTACAGAATCTTCTGAATATCTTTTGAAAGCAGCAGGATCTTCAAATGGGAATGGTGGAACAGCTATAACAATGCATATCTGAAATCCTTTTTTTGTTTTAATATCTGTAGCTTCTCCTTTAGCAAGTTTATAGAAAAATTTCCCAAGATTACTAGTTATTCCTTCTATCTGTAAAGAAATAGTAGGATAACCAAAACGAGATGTCCATTCAAGTGGGTAAACACCTTTGTTATTTGCTATGCAATTTAGATCAATATAACCAATATAACCAGATTGGGCCAAATATTCTTTCATTTTAGCCATTGTTGTATTAAATAATTTATTAGGTTCGGCAAAAAAACCAACAGTCCCCATTTCTCCGGTATTCGGTCCTATATCTCCGGCAAATAATTTTTTGTGTTCAAAATTGACATGTATTGGTTTAACAAAATCTTTTCCATTGAAAAAAGCACCTACCGCTACCTCTACGCCCTGCACAAACTTTTGAATTTGAAACACTTTGATTTTCTTTGACCATGATTTTTTATATAACTCTAAGACATCTATCACATCATTTCCATCATCCTCTTTACCTATATACAATAATTCTTTCTGATCCTGAGCAGAACCAGAAGGTTTAATTACATATCTATCAGGATTCTTTTTAACAAATGCTATAGCTTCATCAAAATTTGTGAATTTCCAGTGTGGTAATACAACAACACCGGCTTTTTCAAGTTCGTCTTGTCCAAAATCTCTATCAAGTTCTAATTTATCACCGTATGCAGAACCACCTATTACAAATTTTCCTTTTTTTCGCAATTCATCTGCTGTTTCTCCAAAACCAGTATCATCAAAAACTACCACGTCTGCCCAATCAATCTCTTTTTTCCAATCATCACATTTTTCTAAGAAGCCATCACAAATGTCTTTTTCAGATTTCATTTCAATATAATATTTGACTAGATGACCTTCTTTTTTTATATACCATGCAAGATCTCCAATCAATGCTTCTTTTGAAACAAAAAGAAATTTTAATTTTTCTGAAGAAGGAATTTTTGCTTCTTGCAACAAATTATTCATAGTTATTAATTGTAGCAATTGATATTTAAAATGAATTCTTTTTTTCGAAAAAATAATTTATGGTGTCAGTGGGGGGATTTGAACCCCCGGCCTCAAGATTTCTCTCATCTTTGAATCGAAACTCATAACAAGATGTTATGAGTCTTGCGCTCTAGCCAGTCTGAGCCACACTGACGCTATGACTAATTTAGAACGTGAATATTTAAAATACTTTGTTTATTAGAAAAATTAGAATGGTGGGCCCGACGGGATTCGAACCCGCGACTCTCAGCTATCATCGCATTTGCTCTATCCTTTTAAGCAAAAACTTAAAAGGCTGATACTCTGCCAGACTGAGTTACGGACCCAATTATGGCGCCCCGGTCGGGATTTGAACCCGAGTCACCGACTCGACAGGCCGGTAATTTAGACAATGCAGAATTAACTGCATTATTTACTAGACCGCTATACTACCAGGGCATATATTACTAAATCTTTTTATGTTTTTTAGGTTATTAAAGCCTACTTCTTTAAAGTATTTTAATGCTTCGTTTTTACCATAAATACCACAAACAGGAGAACCATCTTTTCTCATTCTCCATTTACTTATCTTGAATCCAAGAATGTGCATAGCTTTTGTGAAATCTTCCTGAAGTTTTGGAATAGATGAATAAAATTCTATTTGAGGAATATTTTTGTATTTCCATTTTGCATATACACAGCCATCTGCGTCAATCAAACCTTTAATACATACTCTTAAAAATTCTTTATTAGAGAATATCCAATTCGGTATACCAATGTTGTTTTTTAACTTGTTTCCTGATTTTAGACCAAGTGCTTTCATTTTACTGATATCGATTTTCCTGGTAAGCTGAAGTCGTATTTCCTTTGCAGTTTTATGATAATAAACAGAAGGTTCTCTATAAAGTACTCTTTTCATTAAAGGTTTAACATAACCCAACATGTATTCCTTTTCATTCTCACTGTTTCCAAATATTGCTACGAACGCACCTTTTCCTTTTTCATATAAGCTGCCATCGCCTAACATTATTCCGATCATTTCTGCTGAATGAATATTAAAGATGCTAATTTTTAATCACCTAATCTAATTTTAACGTTATCAATATTTAAATAGATTTAATATCCATAGTAAAATATGGTTAATCTGATAGCATTTGATTTTCATGGTACATTATGCAAAGGAACTGAAGAAGCTGTATTAGAATCATCCAATCTAACTTTGAAATATTTCAAAAGAAATGAGCGATTCACCTTCAAAGATATATTAGAATTATTTGGAAAACCATGGGGAGATTACTTTAGAAGAATTTGTCCAGACCTTAAAAATCAAGACGTTTGCAAAATGGTTGAGCAGGCTCTTAGTTATGACAATATTGTTGTCCCGAAACACATCAAACCGATGGAAGGGTCCATCGAAACGTTAAAAAAAATAAAGAAAAATAGAGATATTATAATAGTCGTATCAACATCTCAACAAAAAGATCTAGAAGCTCATTTCTATCCAACTATTGGTGTTTCCAATTTAATAGACGATACCTTAGGCATAATGGCTGAACAAGAGAAAGTGGGAAATTTTTGCGCCGGCGAGGAGAAGGCTAAGGCTCTTAAGAATTACATAAAAGGTAAAAAATTTCAGAAAATGATAATAATCGGTGATATGGATACGGACATTAAAGCTGGAAAGATTGCAGGGTTTGTAACTATATTCTTTAATCCAGATGGAAAAATAAATTCTGAAGCTGATTATTCTGTAAAAGATTTAAGAGAAATTTTGAAAATTCTTTATGAATAGAAAAGGGTCGCCAGTGTCTTCAGATTCCCGTATTTTCTACAGTACCACTGAAATCGATGGAGCGATTCACTACCGTGTTCGAAATGGGAACGGGTCTTGCCACTCCTCTTTGACCGGCAACAATAATTGTTAACCTATGAAAGTATTTAAAGGTTATTTATTGATATCCTATGAAATTAATTTCACATTTTATCATTTTTTCATAAAATTCTAAATCAGGTGTTTTCTTCTTTGATTCAAATATTACCTGATCCAATCCTTCCCAAAACAAGAACCATCCTGCTGGTTCCATTAAAATAAGCAAAAATTTATCAATAAGACTGTATTCCGCTTTTTCAAAGAAAAAGTAAGCTGCCAAAAGCATAATGATAATTCCAGCTACTGTAAATATTATTCCTTTTTCTGTAATTTTGCTCTTTTCTTCATGCAGAAGTTTGTGATGTCTTTTGAAATGCTCTATGAGTCTCTTTTTTATGATATTTTCATCGTTTCTGTTTCTCTTTGCATTTGGTATCATGAGTATTAGTTCGAGATTGCCAGATGGTTTGTCTCTTACTGCTCTTTTTATTTCAACGAGAAAATCGTCAGAAA
>JAQUSH010000005.1 GCA_028715225.1 Candidatus Aenigmatarchaeota archaeon
TTGTCTTTAATCTCTTCTATGAACTGGATGTAATGCTGTTTCTTTCCAGGATAAATTTTAGGTGCTGGTGCATAGATGTCATAATTCTTGAAAGGAACTGATTTGTAAAAACCAGACTTTATCATCTCTGGCGTAAGTTGCGCTATCTCCTTTATTTCTGTAGTCTTTTGTATCGGTTTCTTTTCATATTCTTTAGTTTCCTTTTTCTTAAACAGTTTTTGTATAAATGAGAAAAATGATTTCTTTTCTTTTATCTCAGTCTTAGGAGCAGCAGTTCTCTCTTCAATAAGTTTCCTGCTTAATAATATTTTATAAAATTGTGAATCTCCTTTTTTGTCTATCTCATCTAAAGCAATCTCAGCTTCTGCCTTTCCCGCAAGAGCACTTTTTCCTTCTTCAGTAAGTTCAATCACACCTTGGTTTATTTCTATCCAGTTGTTTTTTCTTGCCCATCCAATCGCTATTGCAGCATTAGGCATTTTAGAAATATCAGACATGTTTTTTGGCAATGACTTTAGCAGATTCTTTTCAGGCAATCCGTCCTTAAGATATTTTTTACCTTCTTCTGTTAACTGATACATGCAATCACTTTACTAAGAACTTGCTAACAAGTTTTTTAGCCTTCTCTCTTCTTTCCTGGTGTTCTTTCATGAACTTCTGTACACGCGGTATCAGATCCTGTTTGCACTCGCCGCACATTAATTTTCCGTTTTTGCATCTTCTGAATCTGTCCTCTAATTTCTCATCGTCCTCTTCAAATAAATTATAAAAGTACTGATATATCGGACAGATGTCAGGATTTCCGCCAAGCTTTTTTTGTTCTTCTAGCGATTCGCGTCCACCAGTAAATGCTTTCTTTATTTTTCTCTCTATGTCTTTAGAAGTATCAATCGTGAATATGCAAGTTTCAGGTTCAGATGATGACATCTTTCCATCCTTACCTAATCCTGGTATGAATTTGCACTGTATCGATGACGGCTTATAATATCCTAGTTTAGGAAGTATGTCTCTCGTAACTCTAAAGTGCGGATCCTGATCAATAGCATGAGGTATCAAGCAAGGAACGTTCTTTCCTTTGTTTACAGATTCAATGAAAGCAGGAACCGCTTGCATGCTTGTAAAGAATATCTTACCTATATTGGAATCATTTTCAAATCCAAATACTGCCTTAGCAGTTGAAAACGTGATATGTTTAGCTACACGTACAGCCTGAGGATAAAAATCTTTAGCATTTCTCATGTCCGTATATATCTCAGTTTTCTTAGGATCAAAACCAACAGCAATTATATCAAGTATATTTTCATTAGTAAACTTTTCAACATCGCCTACCGAAAGCGTTGAACTGAATAAAAACTTCTCATCGTCTGTCAGCTGGAATACAAGTTTAGTATTGTAAGCATCTTGCAGCTCTTTGGTAAATATCCAAGGAAGCAGATGTCCTAAATGCGTATGTCCTGAAGGACCTCTACCTGTATACAGATAAAAATAATTTTTTTTGTCATATTCATCTAATAGCCAGTCTAAATCTCTATGTGCGAAGAATATGCCTCTTCTTAGAAATATATTGTCACCAAGTTTTTTCTGAAGCCTTTTCTTAAGCTTTTCATCGATGCGCTTTAGTCCGAATTCTAGTAATAATTTGTCATAATCTATTTCTCCTTTCACTTCCCATGGTGTAACAATCATTTCAGCCATAAAACCACAAGTTTATATTGATATTATTAAATATATGTTTAATTAAGTTAGATATATAGGTTGATTAGATGGTTTCAATAGAAGAAATAGCAGTTTTTGCAAAAAAGAAAGGATTTGTATTTCCTAGCAGTGAGATATACGGCGGTTTTTCAGGTTTCTTTGATTATGGTCCATTGGGCGTTGAACTAAAAAATAACATAAAAAACAGCTGGTGGAAATCAATGGTTCACGACAGAGAAAATGTTGTGGGCATAGACGGATCCATAATAAGTAGCGAAGCTGTATGGAAAGCTTCAGGTCATCTTGAGAATTTTGCAGATGTTCTTGTTGAATGCAAAAAATGTAAGAAAAAGGTAAGATTGGACCATTTGATTGAAGATCAGCTTAAGATTAAAACAGAAGGAATGAATGCAGATGAGATGGGTGCGCTATTGAAGAAGAATAACATAAAATGCAATGAATGCAAGAAAGGAGAATTTGGAAACCCTATCAAATTCAATCTAATGTTTAACACAGCAGTCGGACCTCACGGAAATGAAATAGGCTATCTTAGAGCAGAAACAGCCCAGATGATATTTACTAATTTCAAAAATGTTGTAGATACTTCTAGAGTCAAATTGCCATTTGGTATTGCTCAGATCGGAAAGGCTTTTAGAAATGAAATATCTCCAAGAAACTTCTTGTTCAGGATGAGAGAATTTGAGCAGATGGAGATGGAGTTTTTTATGCATCCTGAGAAAAAGAATGACTGTCTGATATTCAAAGAAATCGAAAATGTAAAAGCAAATGTTCTTACATCAAAAGAACAGCCAGACGGAAAAATGCAGAAGATGACAATCGCTCAGCTGTTAGACAAGAAGATAATCAAGACAAAATGGCATGCTTACTGGATTGGTTACAGATACAAGTGGTTCTTAGACTTAGGCATAACTCCTGAGAGATTAAGACTAAGAGAACATGTTCCAGATGAGCTATCTCATTATTCTCTAGCTACTTGGGATATAGAATATAATTATGAATTTGGATGGAAAGAATTGGAAGGAATAGCTGACAGAACAAATTTTGATTTGAAACAGCATGCTAAATTTTCTAAAATAGATTTGAGTTATTTTGACCCAGAAACAAATGAAAGAGTTGTGCCGCATGTCATTGAGCCGTCTGTTGGTGTAGATAGAATTTTGCTTACACTGATGATAGATTCTTATTTTGAAGAGGAAGTCAAAGGAGAAAAAAGAGTTGTGCTAAAATTAAAACCTAACGTAGCACCTTTTCGCGTTGCAATATTGCCTTTAGTAAAGAAAGACGGCCTTGCAGAAAAAGCAACAGAGTTGTTCAATGAAGTTAAAAATAAGTTCAATTGCTTTTACGATGAATCAGGTTCTATTGGACGTAGATATAGAAGAATGGACGAGGTCGGGACACCATTTTGCATTACAGTCGATCATCAGACTTTGGAAGATGGCACTGTGACGATTCGTAACAGAGATACAATGGAACAGAAGAGAATAAAAATAAAAGAAATTGAAAAGTCACTTAGTTAGGCACTGCTTCTATTCTGAAAACATATTCACCTAAGCTTGCTGCAGAATCAAATTCATGCTGAACATATACATACATGTCAGATGAAGGAACAGTTATTGGATTTGTCAAAGTTGTATTCTGTCCATCATTTACTATAGAAAGTTTTACATCTTCTGAAGTTCCGCCGTTTACTATCGATGCAGTCAAATTTATGCTGATAGGAACATCTGCGCTGTTTACTAATTTTATTTGAGGAGAATATTTTGTTTCACCCTGCTTTGCGCTTATTGTATAATTTATGTCATTTGATGATCCCATTATGTCCATCTTCATAGACTGTTCTACCGTAGCGTAACCTGTTACTGTTCCATATGAGTTCAGTACAGCTAAACCTATTCCTGTGCCTAACAGCGTGATCATCACGCCTGCAATCAAGAATATTTTATTTTTCATAAATCTTTTAGAAATTTATTTCAGTATAAAAATGATTTACCCACAAAGGTAGTAGAATTATTTCTTAGTGATTTTTCCATAATCTAACAATGCTTTCATTGCGCGAATAGCACGTTCTGGTGTTGAGTAAACTGGCAAACCCAGTTTTTCTAATTTCTTTGTTCTTTCCTGTGTATAAGCTCCGCCCATTGCGCAAATTATAATTGGCTTGCCGTGCATCTTTGCATCTCTTAATACATCTAATAGTTCATCATCAACAGTAGGCAGTTGCATAAGTGTTATGATAACTAAGCCTGATACTTCTTTATCTTTTAATATAGCGTTTATAGATTTCTCATAACGTTCTGTTGTTGCATCGCCAGTCAGATCAACTGGATTGTTATATGATGCATATTTAGGTAAGAACTTCTTTAATGCGTTTTCTGCGTCTTTAGAAAGGTTAGAAACGTCAAAACCACTTTTAATAGCATAATCTGTTGCGATGACTCCAAAGCCTCCACCGTTTGTAAGTATTGCTATTTTGTTACTCTTTAAACCAGGTTGAGTAGATAAAATCTTTGCATAATCTAAAATATCCTCTGTTGTCTCTGCTTCTATAATTCCAGACTGTTTAAAGGCAGCTGAGAATACTTCTTCGGTTCCAGCAAGCGCGCCAGTATGAGATGCTACTGCCTTGCTACCTTTTTCTGTTTTTCCAGACTTAAAGGCAATTATAGGCTTATTTGGTACGATTTTCTTAGAAATATTAATTAATTCTGCTCCTTTTTCAGTAGACTCTAAATATAAGACGATGCATCTTGTTTCAACATCTTTTCCAAGGTATTCTAGAAGCTCAATTTCATCAACATCAATCTTATTTCCTATTGATATAAACTTGCTTACTCCTACCCCCTCATAAGAAGCCAAGTCTATTAAACAAGCTCCTACAGCTCCAGACTGAGTTATAAATCCTATAGAACCTTCAGAAGGCCTTTTAAGCTTCTTTCTGTCTATAAACATCGTATCTAACTTAGAAGGTGAAAGAGTACCTATGCAATTAGGTCCTATCATTCTTATGTTCTTTGAAAGCTTTTTAAGCGCTAATTCCTTTTCTTTTTCTCCAATCTCGCTAAAACCAGCCGATATTATAATAACTCCCTTTATCTTTCTTTTAATACAATCCTCAACTGCTCCCTTTACTAGATCAGCAGGTATTGCTATTATAGCTAGATCAATTGGTTCCTTAATCTCTTTCAGACTAGAAAAACACTCTAAACCAAGTATTTCATTAGTATTAGGATTTATAGGGTATATTTTTCCTCTAAAAGTACTTTTAACGTTCTCTAGTATAGCATGACCAACTTTACCAGGTGTTCTGCTAGCTCCAATTACAGCTATAGCTTTTGGATTAAAGAATACATCAAGATTAGCCATGCCATCTATATAGGGTATCTAATATTTATTATTATGCTGTTACCTTATAGACATGTGAACCTTCTTTCACTGGCTGGGCAACTTTCATCCCAACTGACATTCCAGCTTTAGCAACTGGTATATTTTTGTGTTCAACTTGCATTGAATCTACTTTTTGTTCAAAAGCTTCTCCATCTTTTTCTATAGATATCTTTTCACCAGTCTTCAATTCAGCTGAAAGTTCCAATACAGCCACACTTATCTTTGGAAAAAAGTGTGTGATCTTGCCGACAAGCTTTTTATTCATAATAAATTCACCTGATAATTATTGATTTTAGAAAGATAAAAACTTAACTATTTTAAAACCTTTATATTGTTGATTCATTAATCTAATCTAAGGTGATATTAGATGATAAAAAAAGATATGAAATGTAATTGCGGTTGCATGCATCACCACGGAATGGGTGCAATATGCTTGGGTTCTGCAATATTAATCGGAGTAGCAATGAGATACATGAACTATGGTTACAGAGAAATTGCAGCAGTATTTGGAGTTCTATTGATTCTAAAAGGAATCTTTAAAATGACAAAATGCAAGTGCTAATAAGTTTCTAAACTTTTTTCTTCTATTTTTATTCTTTTCGGTCTAACTATAGTTATGGTATTTTATGTAGAACCAATGGAAAATAAAATTGATAAGTTGATTTTGGCAGCAGATGAACTAATCGCTAAAAATGAAAGAATAATAAAATATCAGCAATTCTGTAAATTAAAAGAACTTTATGAAAACGAACAACTACCAGCAGCTGCTAAATTTGCATTAGAAAGAAGTGGTATGGTGCTTCCCTACGATACAGAATTAACAAATGAAACATTCAATGATTCATTATCTAATAAGGGTTTCAATTTATATGAAAATAAATTAGACGGAAGAATTGTTAATAGTGGTCCAGTTCTAGATTTATCATCGGGTAAATTAAGAATGTATAAATCTGACAAGAAATTTGCAGAAGATATGAACGAATGGTTAAAACCGGAATTAGTAATAGATGGAAAAGGAGTTGGCGGTGGTATATTAGGTTATGAAATAAATGAAGAAAAACCTGTTAAATCATTCAACTTGATTAAAAAAACAGCAGTGGTTGGAATTACGGGAATTTTAATCGCATCAGCTCTATCCGGTAGCGTGAAAGCTGAGAGAGAAACATCCCAAGGTTATATAATCGAAAAAAATATAGATTTGGGGGTTATTGATGATCCTTCAGACAATATATTTGAATTAACAATTAATACGCCAGATCACATATCGCCAGGAACACACAAGTCGACTATCGATAGACAGATTAATTTTTATGGTTATCTCCAATCTGAAGATAACTATCGCAATTTAACATTCTTAGATTCAAACTTTCATGTAGGAGATGCCGTGGAAGTAGTTTATGACAAACTTTCAGGCGGAACCGAAATAATAGGACCAAATGAATCTTTAGAAAAAATATATGTTTATAATGGTTTGAGCATAGAAAAAATATCTGCAGCAGAATTAGATAGTAAAATAAAACGAGCTACTGACGGACAGGCAGTGTTAGGTTTAGCAACTGCCGGAGTTATGGCTGTTGGAATGCTAGCGTTTGCATATTGTGCTTTCAAAGATTAATTTTCTTTCATATATTTTCAATCGTTTAGAATGAGCTATACAAATCAGTTTAAAAGATAATCGATAATTATGAAATTATGTATGTTACAATAAGCGGTGTGCACGGCATCGGAAAATCTTCTATATGCAATCTTCTTGTAAAAAGAAACAAGTGGGAACTGCTTCCAGAGATTCTAGATGTTACAGTGCCACCGCCGGTCTTTGGACCGAAATCAGAGCACAAACTCTTAACTCAGTTATGGTTCATGAGGCAGATGATTGTAAGAGAAAATAAGATACGAAGCTCTCCTGATCCAATAATATTATGTGATAGAGGATGGCATGATGTGCTGATATATTCGAAAGTTCTTCTCAACAATAATGAATTTAATATATTTCAAAGCGTGATATCAGCAATTCCTAAAAAATTTCCAGAACTAGAAATAATACTCTGGACTGATACTGAGAAAATCATAGAGCGAATCAAGGCTAGAAACAGAGATAATTTAGGATCATGGGGCGAAGATGATTTAGAATATCTGAAAAATGTAAATGAATTGTACAAAGAATACTACGATGACTTCAAAGATATAAAAAATATCATTCTAATCGATGCTTCAGGCACTTTAGAAGAGACATATTCGAAAGTAAGAGTAGCAATTGATAATTCTATGCGCTGATAACTTTTTAATCACTCACTAAAAATAAATTTCCTTTCAAAAAATAAGCATAAATACTTTAAATTACTACGTTTAATTATGAAAATAAATTCTCTTGATGCAAATCTCATTAATAATTCTATAATTATGTCAACGAGCAAGTTAGAAATGCAACCAGAAGTCATTTTAGAAGATGAAGAAATGATATGCACTGGCTGCGAGATAGATCCTAGCTTTGATATAGCAGAATTTTCTCAGGATTTCATATGGCACCCATCTAAGAAATATTAAATATGATTTTAGAATAAAACGGAGGCCTTTTTGCAATCACATGTATCAGAGCCAGTAAAATTAATTACGATTTTTGTAAGACCTCCATGGTCATGAGCGCTCTGATTTTTTATTTTTGAAAACTTCTGATTTACTTCTTTCTCTTTTTTGCAACTTTCTTTCTCTTTTTTGCCATTTTTATTTCACCGAAAATTTTTCTCTAATAATAATTTTCATGTTCTGATATATAAATGTATCTAATTTTTTTTGCAAAAAAATATTTTCAGAAAATTTGTAAATAATTTATTTTTCCAATCAGAAATAAATTATTTTATGATTCTAAGATCAGCAATGTAGCAATTCTTGTCATCGCATATCAAAGGATTAATGTCCATTTCCTTTATTCCGTTTTTCATTGCAAAATTTCCAACTCTGACTAAAATATCATAAAGAAGATTAAAGTTGATTGGTTTCTTTCCCCTTGCGCCGGCAAGAATTTCATATCCAGATAATTCCTTTACCATTGCTTCAGCATCTGCAGGAGTGATTGGACATATTCTGAATTTAACATCTTTGAAAACTTCAACATAAATTCCACCAAGACCGACAGAAACAACACAACCAAAATGCGAATCTGATTTTGCACCAACTATAAGTTCGATTCCTTCTTTGAATTCCTGAGCTAAAACTTTCTCAGCAAATTTTATTTTGATTAATTTTTTGAATGCTTCTTCAGCTTCTTCAGGAGTATTAACTTTGATTATTCCGCCGACTTCTGATTTATGAATTATTTTAGTGCCTGATACTTTCATCATGCAGGGAAAGCCTACTGATTTCAAAAGAGGCAGATCTTTTTCAGATTTTAAGAATATTGTTTTGACTACAGGCAATTTTGACGATTTTGCCATTTCATATGCTTTATCATCAGCCATTTTCTCAATAATAGGCATCTTAATTGACTTAGATACACTGACTACTTTCTTTACTGTTTTAGGTTCTGCTCTTTTTACTGGCTTAGAAACAGTCTTAATTGCTGCCTTTTTAGCCGGTTTTATGGCTTTTTTAGGCTTTATGACCTTTTTTACAGGTTTTGGCTTAGGTCTATTAACTTTTTTCTTAGGTTTACTGAAAAGATTAAAGGCCATGAACCATTTATAGACGAACTTTTATTTAAATGTTTAGACCATATATTAAGCTTATGGATTTCAATCTAATCGGTTTGCCGTATGATAGGACGCAAACATTCAGAAAAGGCACATCCAGAGCACCTGATATGTTTAGAAGCATCTTTCCTAAGCTGGAGACTTATGTAAATGGTGTTGATCTTACTGAACACTTCATAGAAGATCTAGGTAACCTGACAAAAGAAGAGCTTCAAGGTGCAAATATCACCAAATTTCCTATTGTAATAGGTGGAGAACATACTGTTACTGAATGGATTGTTGACAAACTGAAACCTAAGAACGTTATTATATTTGATGCCCATCCAGATTGCGAATTAAGTGAAGGACATGACGGCGTAACGAGACGTTTAGCTGAGAAAGGATACAATGTTTATCTTATGGTTTATGGGCTTAGAGCGATTTCTAAAGCTGAAAAAGAATATCTTAACACAAGAAAAGTAAAAGTAATCGAAGCATTTGATTTTTCAAAAATCAAAGGACCAACTTTCATATCAATTGACTTGGATGTCTTTGATCCGGCAATAATGCCTGCTGTAGGAAATCCAGAACCTGACGGAATAACTTTTTCAGAACTAATAGGCATACTTGGCAACCTAGAAACTGATATAATTGGTTTTGATTTTGTTGAATATACGCCACTAGAGAAAGACAATGAAGTATATCTTTCTTTAGCCGGTAAATTAATTTATAGAGTAATGAGTGAGTTAATCAAGAAAAAAGAAATAGAAAAATAATAAATTTAGAAGCCCATTATGCCTGTGCTTTCTGTGCCTTCTTCAGCAGGTGCAGACTCTTCTGGCATTGTAGGTGTTATGTGCTTTATGATTACTACGTCTCCTACGTTGTCAACCAATCTGTAAGGAACAATTACTCCTTTCTTTCCACCGACAACATTTGCCAAAAATGATCCTCTAGAAGCTTCAATCACTAAAGAATTCAATCTAAATTTAGTTAGATCTACTTCAACGTCTACAATCTTTCCGCAAAAGCTTCCTTTATTTGTGAATACGTCTTTACCCATCATTTCTGTTACGTTTTTTACAGTTATTCCCATGCTTTTCTCCTCCAAAATAATTAAATGTCCATTAACTTCTAATAAATAAATACGTGTGATTCTATATAAAGTTTAGTAGTATGCTGGGGTAGCGAAGCTTGGTAACGCGCAGGCCTGCTAAGTCTGTTTCCTTCGGGATTCGTGGGTTCAAATCCCACCTCCAGCGCCATTATTTTGTGATAGATATGAGAATATGGATATGTGCTAAATGCGGCGAGGAAGTAGAATTTCCAGATGAGGATGAAGAGATATTAGAAATGGATTGCCCAAAATGCAGAAAGATGGTTAAGGTTAAAAAAGGAAAGATAGTCAGATAATTTATTTGGATCGGTGGTCCAGCGGTTAAGACGCTGCCCTCACACGGCAGATATCACAGGTTCAAATCCTGTCCGATCCACCAATTTTACACTATCGATAATAATTTAAGACAATTCTGCCTATGTTTATGCTATGGAAGACTTTGAAAAAGCAGTAGGCGAACTAGAAATTAAAGACATTGTCATAGGTGCAATAATGACAGGTTTAGGTTTTCGTGTTGCTGTAACATGGAGAGATGCAATACAGGTATCGATTAATTATTTTGTTCCGCATGGCGAAGGCCTTGCATATTCTTATCTGGCAGCAATCATAGTAACGCTGTTTGCTTTCGGGTTTGGATATATATTAATAAAGGTTCAAAAAGTAAACATATCTAGGTTAGCAGCAGCTGCTATACCAAATGGGCATCACAAATCAAAGGAAACAAAAATAATCAAAAGAACAGTTAGAATAGAATAAGCTCCCATCGTCTAGTCCGGTCAAGGATCCGAGCCTTTCGAATTCTATTCGAAAGGAATGAGCCTTTTGGCTATGAGTAGGATAAAGACAGCTCGTGATGACATAGAAATTATGTCACGAGAAACTTGGGTTCAAATCCCAGTGGGAGCACCACTAATTCTTTTCCATTATTGAGAGCCCTAATCATATGATTTCGGTTATGTAGTCAGTTCTAACCTTACTTAAATAAAGTGAGGTGTACGAATGCTCGATATACATGGAAATAAGAAAAGGCTTGATGCAATAAAGAGAAGAATATTTGAAGGCAGTTCTCATAAGTCTTCTCCAGTTGGGCCGATAGAATCTGAAAGAAACAGAGAATTTATACAGAAGTTCATGACAGAATGCATTAAGAGAAACATCAGCACCACAAGAACTGTGTTTTATTTAGGAAAGATAGAACGGCTTACAAGAAAATACATAACTAAAGATTATGACAAATTGACAGAAGATGATATTCTCGCGATTGTTGAGAAGATAAGAAACTGCGGGTATGCAAAATATAGTGTAACTGGAAATCTTATTTCTTTAAGAAAGTTCCTGCAGATTGTACATGGGTTTAGATGGGATAGCAAACAATATCCTGAATGCATTAAATACATCAATACAGGTGCTGGTTCAAGAGAAATGGAAATTGATGTCTTTAGCGAGGAACAAATAAAAAGTATGGTTAGAAACGCTAAGACCATTAAAGAAAAAGCAATGATTTCTTTCATGTATGAAAGTGCGTGCAGAACACCTGACGAGTTTTTGCATGTTAAGATTAAGGATATTTCATTTACTGATTATGGTGCTAAAATCAATCTATTTTCTCACAAGACTGGAAAGAAAAGAACACTGCCTCTTGTTATATGTGTACCGCATCTGAAAGACTGGATAAAACTGCATCCAGACCCTAAATCAGAATCTTATTTATGGGTTAATGGTGCAAGAAGCAAGAACTGTTCTAATGTTATGGGATATAGAACGCTTGTTAATTATTTTAAAGGTTGGAGAGACGGCATAGGTGTTGATAATCCTAAACTTACGCTTTATAGTTTTAGAAGAACAAGAGCTACGCATTTGTCTCAGAAACTAAATCATACTAATTTATGCATGTTTATGGGTTGGTCCTTGAATACAACTGTCGCAAGCCACTATATACAGCAGTCAGCTTCTGCACTGGAAGGAAGTATAATGAATCTCTATGGTCTTGAACAGGGTCAGGATAACAGCATAAAACCGAATATGTGCCCAAGATGCAAAGGAATGACAAGCCCCGAGGAAGAGTACTGTAAACAATGTTCCTTGCCCCTATCTGAAATGGCTATGGTTGAAGCCGAAGATAAGAAAAAGGTTGAAATGGAAGCTATGATTGAGATGCTTATTCAGAAGAGAATGGAAGAGTTAAAGACGGAATCTTTGAAGAAAATAGTAGCCATTCCTTTGAAAACAAATTTTAGGAAAGAAAATGAGAATTAATATAAAGTTTAAAAACTTGTCCGATAAGTAAATTATATGGTTGATGCTATCATTGATATTGAACAAATAAAGCTTATTTTATCTATATTGGGTGGAATAGCTGGAATTTGGGCACTAATAAACATAATTGGTTTATTTTTCAAACCAAAATTATCCATAGATGCTCCAGATGCTATTGAGTTTAAGAATGGTGACGTAAAAAAGCTTCATTTTAAAATAAAGAATGATAGTACTTTTAAGACCGCCAAAAATATATATGTAGAGATATATTTTCCGGGGCATTTCAATATTTTTCAGAGCAGCAGCAACCTTCCAATGAATTCTAATGTCGATTTCAACAATATAAAAAGTCACATTATGAATCTAACGCCGGGTTCACATTATGAATTCATAATTAATGTTCAATGTGATAGTTTAATGGGTGAAAAAAACATAAGTATTACCTGTTCATGTGAAAATGGCAATGAAACATATAATAGGAAGATATTGGTTGAAAAGATGGAGAAAACGAAACCATGAAAAACAAAATACTAAATAGACTTCTTTTAATTTTATCCATCTGTGGAATAATTTTAGGTATAATAACAATTTCCTATTTTATCGTACCACCAGAAACAATAGTAGGTCCAGCAAATGAAAATTTTAATCTAATGAAAGAAGTTTCTACAATATCATTTGATTCGAAAAGCATAGATACTAAGGATACGTTATATGTAGAAACTTCATGTAGCAATTGTATTCTCGAGTACTATTTCAAATCACCAAGCGAAGGTTATAAAATTACGCACGCCTTGTTTAATAATAAAAATATAATGTATACTGGAAATAAAATTAGTTTAAATTTATCTGAAGGACAAAATATATTAGAAACAGATTCAATTAGAACAGGCGAGTTCATATTTAGACCATTAAGAGATTCTTCTTGGTATCCATTCGATTCTTATGAAACAGTAATACCTATATCCGTTGCTCAGTTGCACGCTAAACAAAATTCTTTCGAAGCGAAAATAACTTTATTAGAAGACGGATTTGCTTTAACAGATGCTACGGGGTTATATAGTAATGAACTATCAACCGGAAGCATAACTATTCCGGCATACCCCGGACAGAACTTTTCGTCAGCCTTATTGTTAAGTAATGAAATGAAATTAAGAAGTAAAATATATTCTACATCTGCAACAGAGGGAAGAATAGAAGAAAATAATTTAATTAATTATATGAGTCCAAATTTGGTCATGATAACCTCGAGAGAATCTTCTTTAATAAATCCCTATCTGATATTATTATTCTTTATATTGATATTATCTCCAATTCTTATTATTTTTATAAATAATAGAAAATATCTTGCAATTTTATATGAATTTCTAATCCTACTTTTACTCGTTTACTTCAAAGACGTATTCTTTTCTACAGTACCATTAACAAAATTTAATTTAGGGAACATCATATTTATTTCTGCTATTATATCTCCGTTATTATTTTATGCCATAAAACGCAAATGGGAGGTTATCACCGGAAAGTTTTCTAAATTAAAAAATAAATTAAAGATTATTTTAAAATGGCACCATTTGTTATTTTATTTATTTACACTTACAATCTTGTTACTTACGTTATTCGTTAAATATTCACATGAAACCAATATGAGTATTTATATTTTCTTATCATCATTTTCCCCACTTGGGATTGTATCTATTTATTTATTATATAAGGATAAATTGGAATCAATAAGTAAACGGGCAATAAAAATAATTATTAAAACTATTTTAATTATTATTTATATAATATTTATATTAGATATTATGAGTATTGGGTTACTGGCAACAAAATGGTTCTTGATATCTTATTTTGTAGTTTCTCTTTTTGTCCTTATGCCGTATTCTCTATATTGGAATTTTAAAAGATGGTATGTAACAGGAATTTATTTATTTGTATTATTTGTATTTATGTACTTTTATTTTAATTTACTTACAATAAAAATTATTTATTTACTATAAAACTATCCATTTTATAATACCTTTCTATATTTAGTAATCTCATTTACTGAACATTTTATTATCAAATGCAATGTTATATCGGAGACTCACTTTTTTGTAATTATATTTAGGATAAATAACTATTTGAGTTTTAAGGAGCGATTTACCATTTCCGATGCCACGAATTCCAAAATAAACTTTTTTATGTTCGTTTGGTTTTATAATAATTGGGAACACTTTTTCATCTACACTTCTATCGCATATCTTTATTTCTTTGTTAAACATTTTCCCATTAGTTGCTAAGTCTCTTTCTAACCATGTTGGATTATAACTCGTATGTTTTATTGATTTTTCTTTATCGTTCATAAAAAAGGTTCTAAATTGTACTTTACCATCATATTCATCAAACGGTCTAGCTTCTACAATTAGTGTAGAAATTTTAATAGTGCTATTTGAACTATTGGTTATTGTAATTGCATCATTAAACCAACAATTCATCATAGTCTTAAATCCAGTAAAATCAAAATCCATAAAATCCATTCTATCTGAATCATCTGATGATATTTCTATCGGAGCTCTTATGTATTTATAAAAAAAAATTATCTCTTATCGACGAAGGAAAAAATAAACCGATTAAAAATGTAACAATGGGAGTGGTAATACTATTAATATCTAACATTTAGTTGACACCTTTTCCAAACTTTTTCTGAGTTCCCTGGCCTTTTCATATATTTTCTCCTTTTTAGCATCTTTAGAAATAGCATATTTCTTTATTTTAAATTCCGATTCTCCTTTGATAAACAGTTCCTCTACCAAATTGCGTTTTAGCATCTCCTTTAGTATTTTCTGTAGTCCTCCATCTGTTAACTTGGCTCTGTTTTTAAGCTCTGTCCATGTTTTAGGGCTTTCGATAAGTGCCTCTAACACAGAATAAGTGCTGTCTCTCATAAGTACCGCCACCGCGTTCCATTCCTTTGGAGCATATCTCATACCTCTTATTTCAAATATTATCTATTTTAAGTGATATTCACGCTATCAGTTGATAATATATCTAATAGAGATAGATTTAAATATAAAGAATTTAGATTAGTTCTATGCGAAAGGTTACATTAGAAAAAGATGATAAAAAGTCAATTTTCAAGAAAATACCAGGGTTCAGAAGTGGCAAATTATGGAAGAAGATATTGGCGAGCATATTCTATTTCTTCATGTTTTTAATTATATTAGCATTAATAACGCCGAGTAGTACAACAACAAATGAGAGTTCAGCATCTGTATGCACTCCTAATTGGCAGTGTGGCAATTGGAGTTCTTGTTCAATGGAAGAAAAGCAAACAAGAACATGCACAGATATGAATGGTTGTAATAAAATATCTAATAAACCGGCAGAAACACAAAATTGCGAACTTTCTGCAAGTGATATTAAGAATTTAACTATTGATGTTACGGATAAAGAACTGTTACGACATAATGAAAACTATATTGGAAAGGTTGTTTATTTTAAAGGATTCGTTCAAGAGATAACACAAGAAAATAACAAATATAACTTTATGACATGTGGTACTTCTTGGTGTGATTACAAAGTTTATTGGGTTAACAACTATGCTGGTGATAAATTATTAGATGGTGATTTTGTTAAAGTTTGGGGTAAAGTAACTGGCATTAAAACATATGAGACAATAACAATTCTTGACCAGACCAATACTCACGAAGTTCCAGAAGTAGATGCTCTAATCGTAGAATGCACTACCTGTGGCTATTAACGATTTGGATATGTGCCTTCCTTTATTCTTTGTTTACTAAGTTTTTCATAAGAATCATTTAGTAACCACTATAAGTATAACTAAAGACCAAATCTCCATTATCATCTCTCAGATATAATGTATCTCCGTTATTATTCCATATTGCTTGATA
>JAQUSH010000064.1:0-3863 GCA_028715225.1 Candidatus Aenigmatarchaeota archaeon
ACAATTCCAAGTACGATTGATGCTATTGCACCTATTCCTATTGCTTTCCAATTTACCATATATAATTCACCAAAAAATAATTAGGAAGCCTGTTATATAAAGGTTCACATTGACTTTAGACATGGGAACGATTTTTCATCCCCGTCATACTCCTTTAGCGCAGAACAGCCTACTTCCTTCCATACATATTTGTCCCCTTCTTTGACTATCACAACAGCGGCTTTCATGCTCCCGCAGTCGCATCCGTTCTTTCCGTCAAATGACTTTGTATAAGTCACATCTATCTTGTATCGCTCGCTCAACTCTCTGGCAAGTTTAGGCACTCTCGATATCTCTTCATCAGTTAATTTTGGTAGATTTCTGGCCCTTCCCTGATGAACAAGTTTAAGCAAATGAAGCTTAGGTTTGTGATAATCAGTTATTCTACTCATGGTGCTGACACAGCTCGCAATTTCCTGTAGTTTGTCTATATTCTGCTTCATCACGACAGCTTCAAACTCAAACGGAATATTATGCTGCGTCACAACATCCAAAGAATCGCACATGATATCAAAATAAGGAGGTTCGCTTGTAAGAACATCAAATTTGCCCTTATTCGTAACAATACAATCATGATCCAGATAGTAACCGTGCATCGATAATACTATTTTATCAAGATAAGGAGCACATTTTCTGAACATCTCTTCTTCAAACGGTTTGTTATCAACTACACCGCATGATAATGCTGTTGTTTTTCTGTTTTCTCTTTTAGCCATTTCCAGAAAAATGTGAAGCTTTTTGTGTTTGAATGGCTCACCACCAGAGAATCTAACATTCTCATAATCCTGATATTTCCTAAGAAACTCATACAATTTTTGTTCAGTCATAAAGACAGCGCTTTCGCATGAAGAAATAGCATCAGTTGAGCAATGCATGCATTTCTGATTACAGTAGTTTGTTACCTCAAACGTAACTTCCTTTGGCATAAAAATAGTTGAACAGAAAAGGATTTAACCCTTTAAACTTCCGATGATAACGTCATTGATATCATCAGATTTTACTTTATCGTTTAGTTCAACTGCGCCTACAGCAGAACCGTATTCATATTTGACACCTTTATTATACCAGCAGAGTTTTTCTTTAAGCGTTTTTTCCACAAGTTTATTGCAATCTATGCCGACAGCTTCTAAACTATATCTTAGTTTGTTAGGATGTCTACACGGTTTGTTTGTCTTTTTCGCGCAAATTTTACAGAGTCGACACGAACCAGAGATATAGCAGTATCCATTGAATTTGTCAGCAATCCCCCTAACTGCATTGTCTAGCTTAGATTTCAGGATAGAATTTATTGTTTTTACTTTCATCCATTCAGTGCAGTCCGCAAAGTAGCGACCATTTATTTTTATCATGACGACTAAGAACTTTTTCTTATGCTTCATCTTATCAAAAGACGGTGAACAGGGTGGACACGACCACTTCTTATTGTAGTTTTTGCAGCCTTTTTTGCAAGCTTCTGCGAATAACGTCTTGTTTGTCGGGATTTTATCAGTATCAATAAAATCAAAGCAGTATTCTATGACAGCTTTTCTACCGTTTTTATTAGAATAATCAAGATGTCCTTTCATAATATTTTATGGTTAAAACAAGTAATTAAACTGTTAACTTGCCTTCGTTTATTTCTTTCAGAATCTCTTTAGGATTTTTTCCGTTTATAGTCACACCGCATGAAATGCATGTGCCAACAACTTCTTTAACAGCATTCTTGAAATTATGAGTCATAAGAGCGACTTCTTTTGATTTAGCTATTTTAACAACTTGATCGAATTTAATGTCTCCGTGGAATTCTATTACCTTTTCGCCTTCTTTAGGAACATAAGTTCCCCAAGGAGCTCTTGCTAGTTTCTCAACTTTCAGCTCTTTTTTGATTAGTGAAGATACAGGCGGTGTTCCGACAGTTACTTCAAATGTTTTAGTATCCTTGTCAACAATAACTTCAACTGGTACATCAATTCCTGCGAAATCCTTAGTTTTCTCATTTATTTTAGCAACAACATCTCCAATGTTCAATTTCATCGGAGCTAAAGCTGGTCCAAGCGGAGGTGCCGCACTAGCCTTTCCACCACTCACTAAAATCTTTAAAGTCATTTTAGTCATATTTACACCAATGTTTGTATGGTATCATTATACTTGTAATAGGACGTTTAAATTCATTATTAAACTTTTCTTTACAAGTTAAATACCCTTCCTTTTCAATCTTTATATTCTTATCTGTTAAATGCCACATCAGAAATCTTAAAATGTGTTTGTAATTGGATGAACCTATCAGATGAAAGAATTTAACTGCGTTTTGAGCATTGTGTATTCTTACTTTATACCGACCATCTTTGCATACGAATAATTTATTCTTTATGCCTAACATGTTTAATCCATCCGAAATGCTATTCGAAAGCGTTAATGCGCGTGAAGAGAATCTACCAAACATTATTTCTACGTTATGGTTAGCTTCATATCCAATATAGCCATCAGAATCAAATAATCCACGCAATATCGAGCAAAGATAATCTCTGTTCTTAAAACACCAGTCTGGAATTTTAATCTCATGACTGTATTTGTTGCCGCTGTTTATTTGGCATGATGATTTTAGAAATAATTGAAACGATCGGGACTGTGTCCGTATCCTTTTTTCGCTTTCAAATGACGGTTCTTTACCGATAAATTTCTTTACTAGAGGAAATATTCTAGCATATAAGTATTCGTATTCATTTGCCGGATTGAATGAAATTCTTATCTCCCCGTCATGTTTTATTTCACCATCTCCTATTATTATACCAACGAATTCTGACAAATCCGAAGAGAGTTCAATATTACTGCACCTAACTCTATAATGTATATTCAAATACTTTTTACCGATTTCTTCTAGTTCAGTCGTAGACAAATTCTTACTGTTGATGAAATCAACAATCTTGTGTTTTGAATCATCATTTGGTGTTCTTTCACCCATTTCATATCTGCATAGAGTTCTCCTATTGATATTAACAAATTGTGATAATTCTACTTGAGAAACATTTATCTTTTTTCTCAAACCGAAAATTAAAAATTGCCAGTTTATATTTTTCACTCAATAATAATATTCTTAAGAAATTAAATAAGTGTTAGTTACTCATTGAATGAAGTGAAATTACTCTTTCTTATCTTCTATTAATTTAACAGATTTAATATCAACTGTTATAGGAATAGGAATCGCAGCTTCTAAAAGCTCAATAGTTACCTCTTCTTTCGAATCATCAACTCTTGTAACTTTACCTTTCTCATTTTTGAATGGTCCGCCGATAACTTCAACAATGTTTCCTTTCTCTAATTTTATATCTATTTTCTTACTTTCAAGGAATCTTTGTATTTCAGCCATTGGAACTTCCTTACGTATCAATCCTCTGATGTGAGGCAGATTTTTTATTACTTCATCAATCTGATCAAGTCCGCCTTCAACAAAAATATAACCTTTCAATTCCTCAGGATGGAAGATAGCCTTTACGCCACTGGTAGGTGTAGCTTTGCTCGTAAGAGTAGTCATGACTGCGTTCTCTCTTCCGACCGTTGTTCTCAAAATGTATATCATCTAAAACACCAAATGATAGATCATATATATAATGAATCCGATGAAACCTAATAAAAGTATGCCTAGACCAGTTATTTTAATTGATGACATGAATTCTTCTTTGTTAGGTTTTCTGGCAACCTCTATTGTTCTCTTGTACTGTTCTAGTTTACCCTTTATTTTTGAAAATATACCAGGTTTCTTCTCCCTTTCAACCGGTTTTTCAACAGGTTTCTGCTGCTGTTGAGGCTGCTGAACTGGCTGTACTGGATTATTTTCAGGGGTTTTC
>JAQUSH010000064.1:3873-4269 GCA_028715225.1 Candidatus Aenigmatarchaeota archaeon
TCATCAGATTTGTGGTCATTTCCATAATAATCATCTACTTTAGCTATCATTTTAATTCTAAATTCTTTAGCCTTTTCTTTGCCGTGGAAACTTGTTTCTACATCAGCCAATCGATCTATAAGATTAATTACACTCTCCCTTGTTGGATGTTCAAGAATAACCCCAGAATCTTTTACTTGTTTACCAAGTATGGGAGATGCATCTACCAAATCTCCGTTGGAGTGTAATTGAGTAAAATTATAAAACACTTCATCTACTACACTAGTCAAAGATGCAGTATGTATAGGTATTTCTGAAAGAGGTGGGTATTCTACAGGACCACTATATACCAGAACGTTAGCAGTTTCATCAAATGCAGGGTCAACTCCTGTACCAGTCTTGGCACTGGTAAAGAAA
>JAQUSH010000065.1 GCA_028715225.1 Candidatus Aenigmatarchaeota archaeon
GGGTTTAGTTATGGATCATACAAAAACAATAGCTTTGGTTGGCGATGCTGCCGGGCTTACTAAACCATGGAGCGGCGGCGGGATAATATGGTCTCTTAGATCAGCTGACATGCTAGTTAGCACTTTCCCAGATTTTGATAAATATAACAAAAACATTAGAGATTTCTTTGAACCAAGGATATTTACTTCTAAATTTGTATCAAAATTAGGAGTTCAGTTTGGTAAACACCTTCCATGGGTTACTCCTAAAAGAATATTGTTTGACAGCGATTGGATATTTTAAGATGTTGCTAATTCTACTGATTCGGTAGCCTCTTGAGTTGATATTAAAAATTCCTTTCCACGTTCAATTCTTGTAATTATATCAAATATTTCACTTTTTAATGGTTCATCTTTTTCAAAACTAACTTCTTTCAAATCACCTGAAAGATCCTGGAACTTAACAAAGTCTCCGTTTTCCCACATGTAATCAAATTTTCCACGCACAATTATTTTTGGATCTTTGAAATTCACATAATCAACATAATATTGATTTTTATTAGTAAGAACAGAAAGAGTTCTTGCCTTTGTTCCTGTTTTCCAGCTAAGCTCAATAACTACATTTGTATCTCCGCATCTTCCATAATACATTGCTTCCAAATCATCTTCCCGAAGCTTAACTACATTTTCTAATTTTTTGCCAGTAATAACCTTTGCCATGTCAAAATCATGAACACCAATATCTAATGAAATATTATCTTTAATTCTATCATCCTTCTTTCCAGCTCTCCTAAATATCATCGAAAGAATGTTTTCATGCTTTACAAGTTCTGAAACCTTCCTTAACGCAGGATTGTACCTTTCGATAAGTCCTACAGTTGCTCGTATGTTTTTATCTTTGAAATATTTTGTTAGTCTTTTGCATTCATCAACAGTTCTAGCATATGGCTTTTCAACTAAAATGTTTTTGACTCCGATGTCACCAATTTTCATAGCATCTTCTACATGTCTAGAAGTTGGGGTACATATGCTCACAATATCGCAGTCTGAAAGTTCGCCGATGTCTGAAGCCATGTTATAATCTGGTCTAGCAGCAACATCAAATCCTACTGTATTTAAGCCGAGATCTTTGTAAACTCGATAATGGGCAGAACCCATTGAACCGATTCCAACAACTCCAGCTTTTGCAACTTTCATATTTATTCTATATTACAAAAGCTTAAATAGAGAATGAATCTAAGACTCTTCTATGAAAGAAAGACTGGTATCTGATTTCAGATATTATTTTTTTGACATGTTCTTAGTTTCTATAATAGGTTATGCTTTCTATATCATGATGGGCCGGCTTCTATCGCCGTTAGACTATGGAATAATGATGACAATTTTAGGTTTATACACAATAGCTTCACCGCTTACATCTTTTGGATTCAATGAGGCACTGGCTAGATTTCTTCCTATAACTGGCCATGAAAGAACTAAAGTTCACTTAGTTTATGCGCTGAAAAGAACAATCATATTTTCTTCTGTTATCGGCATGATAGTGTTTTTATTTTCTGAAAATATCGCTTATACATACTATTCAACTTCATTTATGATAAAACCACTTCAGGTTTTCTCAATACTTCTCATATTTGGAAGCATAAGCATTGTGCTGAAAGGTGCATTGCAAGGAACAAAAAGATTTTTCTCCCTATTGTTGTCTGATGTATTTTCACAGATATTCAGATTAGCTGTACCAATTGTTCTGATATACTACGGATATACTGTGATAAGCGGTCTGATTGGTTGGATAGCAACATTCTTCATATTTGATGTTATCGTTATTGCGTATATGTTTACAAAATTTTCAAAGTACAATCCTACAAATGTAGACAAGCAGTTTTTCAAATATGGAATATCTTCAGCAATATTTGCATCTTCATTATGGTTGCTTATACAGAATAGCTTGCTTATACTGAGTTTCATAAATTTGGAAGAAGCTGGTTTGTTCAGTGTAGCTCTCGTGTTCGGACAGATAAATCTTACACTGCCGCTGATAATCATAGGAGTAACGCTTCCATATCTTTCAGAATTCTTTTCTAAACGGGATAATGATAAAGCAAGAAGATTAACTGAACTGTCTCTAAAGAATACTTTCATAGCTCTTTTCCCATTGTCAATATTCGTTGCATTCTTCTCTAAGCAGATAATATATCACATATACAATCCAACTTATCTGGAAGCATCAAAGTTCTTCCTTCCTATTATGCTGGCTTTCATGTTCTTAGGTTTAAACATGATAATGATGAATGTTTTGTATTCTTTCGGGAAACATGGAACAAGAATAAAATACACTTTGGTTTCATGCGCAAT
The DNA here is from genome assembly GCA_028715225.1 of Candidatus Aenigmatarchaeota archaeon. Lineage (GTDB taxonomy): Archaea > Aenigmatarchaeota > Aenigmatarchaeia > Aenigmatarchaeales > Aenigmatarchaeaceae > JAHIDZ01. Next base: position 2,332 of record JAQUSH010000065.1, read on the forward strand.
GAGCATATTGCTTTCACTTTATCTTTACGGAACATATGATATAATAGGAATAGCTTACGGATTTATCATAGCTCAGATACTTACGCTAATCATGCTGTCTTCAACATGCTACAGAAAGATGCACATCGGTTTCCCTAGAAAAATATTAAATGCGATACCGGCAATAGTAATATTTGCATCATTGATGTATCTGATAGATTTGTATTACATCAATTTTGAATATGGAATTATTTTCATAGGTCTTGCAACACTTGCATACATAGTAGCGCTGTTTGCATTCAGAACATTTGACAAAGACGACTTTGACATGATCAAGCTATTTTTAGGAAGATAGATATCTTTCAATTAGTTTTGGTATATTACATACGGGTGGCTTGTATCTAACAAACTTAAACTTTTTAGAAAGCGTCACATACTTTTCTAATTGATTCAGCGTCTTGCACCACAGAACATGCTTATTCTGAGACATCTTCATGACGAGATCAGGATTATCTACTGATTTAGGATTTGTAATTATGATAGATTTCTTTCCAAGTGTGGCCAATTCAAAAATAGTTCCAGCGCCTTCATGAGATATTACCAGATCAGCTTTCTTAAAATATGGAGCTAATGTTGGCGCATATCTGAACCATTTGAAATTCTTTGGGGCATATTTTCCATTTCCAATCTGCGCAATAACACTTTCCTTTATTATACCTTCTGATACGAGCTCATCAACTTTTTTCATAAGCTCATCAAATCCTACGAACGAACCACACGTGATGAATATCATGCAAATCTACCTGCGTATATCGCTTTTGGATATAATTTTTTCATCTCAGGCCATTGAACAAAAAATTTATCAGCAATCTTGTATGCAAACCTTCCTGACAAGGATTTCCTGTATATTCTTGACCAGGTTTCAATAAATATTATTTTTTTATTGCACATCTTTCCAGATACTATCAGAGGAATAGAAAAATTAGGACCGCATGTTATTATTGTATCAGCTTCGCTTTTTTTCATCATTCTCATTGCAGGTACGCATGCAACAAACTGTTTAGCCAGACTAAATCCGATAAATTCTTTTATGTTTCTGGTTTTTTTGAATCTTAATATCTTTCCTCTTATTTTTATTTTTTTAGGAGAAAGTTTATCATTTTGTTCTACTACATATTCATAACTGTAATTATTTCCTAGCATGTTAACAAGTTTAAGAAGCTGCGCAGTATGACCTCCGCCGCCTAGTATAATCATTAACTTCTTCATTGTCTGACCTTTTCATCTTCTATTAATCCACTTGAATCGCTTGTGTTTCTTGGGCAATTCTTACAAATAGGAATTTGATTCATGTCTTTAAGGAATTGTTTTCTGAAGTTGTTCATTTTTTCTCCTTTCCATATCTCCTTGAATCCTGTTTTGAAAGCGTTTCCGAAAACATGTTTTGAGCTGTAGTCATAGCAACAAGGAACAACAGAACCGTCTGCCCATATTGTTGCTTCTGTCCATAGCATTTTGCAAGTCATTTTGCTTTTTGCTCCAGCCTGCACGAGATGCTCGCCTTCTATGTTGTATCTTCTTAGATTTTCTTTAGAAGGTAGATACTGTTTAGCCTCTTCTACTGTGTCTACCTTTACGCTTTTTATCTGTAAGGAATCTACACCCAATTCTTTTGCAATCTGTTTTATCTTGTCTATTTCATGCTCATTGTGCTTCATGACTATGAACTGAAGAGTTATCTTAGGATATTTCTTTCCAGATTTTTTCTTTTCTTCGACAAGGTTTTTTATATTGTCGATTGTAGTCTGAAAATTTCCCTGCTTTCTGTATTTTGAATATGTTTCCTGGCTCGCGCCATCCAGAGAGATGTTAAGATCGTCTAGGCCGGAATCTACCATAGCTTTTGTGTTTTCTTTTGTT
>JAQUSH010000066.1 GCA_028715225.1 Candidatus Aenigmatarchaeota archaeon
TGTATAATGTACCGTTAGGGAACGTTACATTGATTAGTGGATATGATGGACCTAGATCAGAGTACATGTATTGCCCTGATAGATTAGCTAAGATTGTTACGTTTTCGCCTTGAGTGAAAAATGATCTAGCTTGATTGTTTACATCAAGCGTGCTGATATAATATGACGCATTCAACGCGAATTCTGGAGTTGACGGTGCTTCAAACAAACCGAACAAAGAAAATGTTGTTGTGTTTACATATACTACACCTCTTGTTCTGTCTGCCACTGAATCTGTAGTTTGCCAAGCTGAGCCATCGTAACGAAGTATTGTTGGACTTAAAATTGTTGTATCTGATACATTGTAAGTTAAATTTAGAAACATCCACGAATCAGTTGAAATATTTGTTGCATTTACAAAACTATTAAGAGATGTATAACCAGATGGTGTAGCAGGTACTGTTAAAATATTGAAGTGTTGTGTTTTGTATGCTTTGAATTCCTGATAAAGTGGAGAGGTTGTATTATATAATGTGCTGATTTCACTCGCTGACAAAGAGCGATTTAATACCACAATCTCATCAATAACACCATCAAATGGGTATCCTGCGCCGTCTCTGCCGTCATCACCGATATAAAATGTATTTCCGCCGTCTCCCAAACCATAGGTAAGTGTAGTAACTCCTGCTGTAACTAATGCTCCATTAACATAGAAATTTGCAGCTTTTGAACTATTAAAATTTACACATATATGCGACCATACTCCTGATGCAACTGCATTTGTTGCATAAGCTTCATTTCCTCCGCCAGTTCCATTGATGAAAATAGCTGGTCGTCCTGTATCTAAAAGAATCCACCATCCAGCAGTTGTTGAAGAGGTTCCTGCAAAATTATTTCCAATTATGCCATCATAACCCACAATTGTATTTGGTTTAATCCAAGTACACACTGTTAGATTCATTTCTGTATTCTTTAGATTATTATCTGATGTTATATTTATTTTGCTTGATGAAAAACTGTATCCTCCAATATATTTTCCATTTGTGAATGTAGGAGTTGAGGAAACAATGGTATGGTATTGATTATAATCATCTGGACTTCCATCAAATCTCCAGTAACCTGTTAAATTGGCATCAGTGAGCAGAGTTGAGTTTGATGTTAAACCGATTTCACCCAAAGAATAATTTCCGATACCATTGTCAAAGTATAATTGAGCATTTGCACCAAGCATTATTCTTGACGCATTCAACAAAGATGAATTTGTTACATTTAGCGTAGTGTTATATGTTGATGTTGATTCAATCTTAATGGCATCTGAAACATACATATTTGAATTAACTATCACAGATACATTTTTTCTATTTGGAACTTGAAGTGTTAAATTATTTAAATTCCAATTTGAATTTATTGAGATTGATCCTCCTATATAGGAAGCGTCTGAAGTTGCATTTTTTATTGTAACATTATCATGAGATTCTGGTTGAAAATTAGTTGATGACGTTGCCCACGGAGCATTCAAGTAATAACCTTCTGCTGTCCAAAGATAATAATCACCCTGAACACCATTGTGATCTTTAGATATTATCCACGAAACATATCCTGCTCCTGATGCAGAATTTGTAACTGGATTTGATCCAGTAAATGTTGAATTTACAAATTCCATTCCAGATCCTTGGAAATAATTTCTATTAGGAGATGTATAATTTGTTACGCCTGTAGTTGTCCATAAATAACTTGAACCATCATAATAATATTGATTAATAGATGTACCTGTAAATGTTACATTATTAAATTTGTAAAGTCTTGGATATCTAAAATATTGATCAGCTGCAGATGAAGTATTTTTTACCAGATATACATTGTCCCACCATAAATATGCTGCCATATAGCAACCGCCAGTTCCACTATATCCATGTATTGTTACGTTAGTTGCATTGAACCAATAGCCTGAGAGAGAAGCTCCACCGCATAACGTTATACCATTATCGGGAAATGATGGAAAATCTGTTGACGTTAGATATACTCTATTGTTTCCTTCTCCATATAACAAATATTCTGCTCGCTGTGCCGTATATGTTGTTCCACTACCAACCATATCTGACAAATCTGAATCAGAAGCATCTTGAAACATTATATAAATGTCTTTTGAAAAATAGGAAGTATTAGCATGTAACTGACCGTATCTAACAGTTGTTGATGGTATAAGAATTCCTTTAAACGTTAAGTTACCTGTTATATTTAGATAACCGCCGTAATTAGATCCTGAACGAGATGTATGAAATTGAATTGTTTCATTTATCCATAAATTATTTCCATTCAAATGAATTTTTCCTGTTGTATCTGTAAAGTTTAAAGTATATGCATATGAATCATTTGATAAGAACGGCTGATAAGTTGCTGAACCATTCATAGTAACTGGTGTATAACCCATCGGTACAGCCTTTACGCCATTGCAATCCCAATTTGTGGCATCATGCCAATCAGTTGATGTTCCACCTTGCCATGTGCAAGTTGAACCATATGGCGCCGCTTGTTCTCCATCAAATAATCCAATCAAACCATTTGAATAAAATGTAGTTAGATTAACTGTTGCATAACCTAGAGTTGTTGAATTTGTTGAACCTGCTTGCATCCAGTTTGTTCCATTGTAAATTAATATTTTTGGAGATGTTATGCTTGTATTAGATGTATTGTATGTTAAGTTTAATTGCAGCCATGATGAAGTTGATGTGTTTGTGATGTTTACAAACTTTGTTAATGATGTTAGACCGGATGGTACTGTTATGATTGATGATATATTAGAATGTTGTGTTTGGTAAGCTCTGAAGGTCTGAGAATAATTTTGTAGTGTATAGTTTCCTATTCCGCTGTCGAAATACAAGCTTCCATTCAATAATAGATTGTTTGAAACGTTGAATAGCGAACCACCAGTAACATTAACAATCTGATCATAACCATATGTTGTTCCAGGAGAACCATACATTATATTGAAGGTATTTGCATAGGAATTTTCATCGACTTCAAATATAGATCTTCCGATTGAACCCCCGCCTGTACCTGTATAGGAGCTATTCATAACTACTGTATCAGATGAACCATAATCATTAATTATTTGTGATTTCTTGTGTGGAAGAGTTGACGTAGATGAATAATTCTGCCCCATCAGATATATCTGATAAATGTTATTTTGTCTACAGAAGTTCTTTTGTATTATACTGTTGTTCCCAAGAACCCAGTTTAAAGTTAGCATGCAAGAATCAATCATTTCGATCCTATTACTACGTATAAAAATGGTTGATATGTTAGTTACGTTTGTGAAATTTGTGTAGTAAGTGTTATACATATATGTGGTTCCAACAGCTGCACCAGTTACATTATCATATCTGTATATTGTTGATGAACTCATGTAGTATGGAACATAACCATTTGAATTTGTAAAAATAATATCATTTACAGAAACCTTTGCACCTATTGCATTTGTTGAACCCTGTTCTCTATCAAAATTAACGAATGAAGCATTCCACCAGTAGTTAGTTGAAGATGGACCGCCGTAAAAATACCAGTAATAAGATGAAGCCGTTGTTGTTACTGTTAAATATGCTGATGCATTTCCTTTGAATATTAAATTACCACCCCAGTAGTTGCTTACAAAACCTGTTCTCGCAGTAGCTCCGCCAGCTGTATCATTGAACTTAAGATATAGCGGCTGGTTATTTACAGTCGCATCAATTGTAAGATTACCACCAGATGAAGTTGTTATATTCGTAACAGTAACATTCTGTGTTATCCTTGGCTGGTTGGTTGCAGAACCATTCATAAGAACATAGCAGTTTCCGCATGGTATTGCCAGTACCCCTCCACAATCCCAGTTAGCATCAGTATTCCAATCAGACGATATTGCGCCAATCCATGTACAATATGAATTAGCTGCCGCATCTGCTGCAAAGGCTGGCATTATCAATGTTAACAAAAACATAATTGAAAATATTTTTATTATATTATTCATTTTATTTACCTTTGAATATTCTTCGTAGTTTCTTTTTGAAGTTGTCTAGTGGGGTGTTCTTTTGAAGTGCGCGTTTGGCTTCTAGTACTGCCAAGTTCTCTTGGATTTCGCTGAATCGTTCTGAGTAAGAACGCATCTTGTTTGAGTATACTCTT
>JAQUSH010000067.1 GCA_028715225.1 Candidatus Aenigmatarchaeota archaeon
AGATTAAATGTAGATAAACCTACAGAATACTTGAAGAATTTCTTGCGGCTTAACACGCAAGATAAAATTGTGCAAACGGATTTTCATATCAATTATAAGAAAGAAGAACAAGGAGTGCTATATAATTTTAATATCAATTTATTAGCAGACGATAACTTGAAAATAGTAAGAGGCTCGTTTGATGTAAATACCGTAGACCCAATGAAAGGCGCAGAAATAATGGTTCTTGACCAAATTAAACCAATCTATGAATATGCTTATTCATATTTCTATGGCGAAGATAAATTTATAAAATTTCTTAATAACAGGTAACGGGCAACGAAAATGACAGAAAATCATTCCACCGATCCATTTGAAAATCTAATGAAACTTTGCGAAGCAGATGCAACTTTAAGCCTTGAAGATTTGTTGAACCAGATGAAGGAAAAGGGATTTACGGTTGACAATATTGCTGACTATACGCAATACACTCTTAAATTAAAACAAATCAAATTAACTAAAAAGATAGACTTTTTAAGAAGTTTATTTATTAAAATATCTGGAGTTGATTCAATCTTTGTGAGGAATGCAGATGAACACAATATGGATATCTTGCTTGTTATTGAAACAGAAGATTTGGATATAGACGAAAAAGTTCTTGACACAGAAGAGCAATTCTATAAGCAATATCCAGATGATAAGTTATATATTGACATGATTTATAAGTCCAATTTTGAGTATGAGAAATACATAGCAGAAGATTATAGAAAAATTTAAGGCATGTTTAAGACGAAGTCTAAACGCAATGAAGACTATGCAGAATTTTTAAAGAAACAAAGCATCGTACAACCAGAATGGATAATTACTATTTATTTTTACTCCGCTTTGCATCTGGTCAAAGGATTTCTAATAACTAAATTTAACAAAAATTTCTCCGATATAGAAACCCATAAAGATATTTACAGTTATTTATTAGACGCAGAGAGAAGAAATTTAATAACCCAAGCAGTTAGACGAAGTTACTCTAAGTTATTCTGGGCGTCTAAAACTGCACGATATCAATATTCCCCAGTTTCCAAATGTTTTGTTAATGAGGTAAAAAAATTTGACGAATATGCATATTCACAAAAAGTTCAGCAGCTTATTACTACAGACTATCCAGCAATCAAAAACTTTTTAACCCCACTTATTTAATATCTCTTTTGTAATCAATCCGAAATAAAACCAGATTAAGTAGATAGTCATTATAATTGACCAGACGCAGTTTTTGCATTACTATATGTAGAGACTTGTAGAGGGTTTATGACTAATTTTAAAGAATATATTAAAGTTAAAGAAGCTTCGGAAATATTAGGCGTGTCTGTTATGACACTTCATAGATGGGATGCCAAAGGAAAGCTAAAGTCCTTCAGGCATCCCATCAATCTTTATAGGCTCTATAAAAAGGATGAATTGGAAAAGTTATTGAAGAAAATATATAAAAATTAAAATTTGGTTTAAGGAGGAAATAAATATGCCAAATAACCATAATGAGATTGAAAAAAAATTGTGGTCGGTTGCTGACCAATTGCGAGCCAACTCAAACCTGAAGGCTGCGGAGTATTCGGTGCCAGTCTTGGGACTGATATTCTTGCGATTCGCTGACTACAAGTTTACTCTCGCTAAAGAGGAGCTGGAGAAGAAGCAAAAATCTGGCGGTCGGCGGGGCGTCTCAAAGGTGGACTATCAGGCGATGAAGGGCGTGCTATATCTCCCAGAGAAGGCGAGGTTCTCATATCTATTAAACCTGCCGGAGGGCGAGAATATCGGCAAGGCTATTATTGACGCAATGAAGGCGATTGAGGCGGAGAACGAGGAGCTAAAAGACATTCTGCCCAAGACTTACAATCGCCTGGAGAATAGCGTCCTCGTTACGTTGCTCAAGACTTTCTCAAGTATTCCGATGGATATAGAAGGCGATGTCTTCGGTAAGATTTACGAATATTTCCTCGGTGAGTTCGCCAAGACGGAAGGGCAACGAGGCGGTGAGTTCTACACGCCTACCGCTATCGTCAAGTTGATAGTTGAGGTAATAGAACCGTATCACGGACGCATCTATGACCCTGCCTGCGGTAGCGGGGGTATGTTCGTGCAGAGTGCCAAGTTCGTGGAAAGGCATAAGCACAACCCTAACGCAGAGATTGCCATATATGGACAAGAGAAGACGGCGGAAACATTAAGGCTATGTAAGATGAACTGTGCAGTTCACGGTTTATCAGGTGATATTAGACAGGGCAATACCTATTACGAAGATGAACACAAGTCGCTTGGTAAGTTTGATTTTGTAATGGCTAATCCTCCATTTAATGTAGATGGTGTTGATAAGGAGAAAATCAAGGACGACAAGAGATTCTCGTATGGCATCCCGAAGCCTGACAATGGCAATTATCTCTGGATGCAGATATTCTTAAATGCTTTGAATAATAAAGGTAGAACTGGATTTGTTATGGCGAACTCCGCAGCTGATGCCAGGGCATCCGAGATGGAAATCAGGAAGAAAATGATTGAGGATAATGTCGTGGACGTGATGATTTCTATCGGAACGAACTTCTTCTATACGGTAACGCTGCCCTGCACGCTATGGTTCTTTGATAAGGGCAAGAAAGACACCAATCGTAAGGACAAAGCTCTATTTATAGATGCACGTAACATCTATACTGATATAGACCGAGCACATAGGGAATTTACACCTACCCAGATAGAGTTTATATCAAATATAGTGAGGCTATATAGGGACGAGAAAGCAGAAGTGGAGTGTGGTAGTGATGAGATGACGAAGAAGAATTTTCCAAATGGCAAATACAAAAACATCGCAGGTCTCTGTAAAATTGCTACTATTAAAGAAATCGCAGGAGAAGGATACTCGCTTAATCCAGGCAGATATGTAGGGGTAGCCGAAAGAGGCGAAGAGGACTTTGACTTTAAAGAGAAGATAGAAGAATTAAATGAGGAGCTGGAGCGATTGAATGGCGAGTCACATAAGCTGGAAGACAAGATAGCGAATAATGCAGAGAAGCTATTTGAAAGTAAATAATAATGAAACAAACCGAAAAGATAAAATTCGCAGATTTTGTTAATATAAATCCTAAGAACTCACTCAAAAAAGGAACAGAGTATCCCTTTATTGAGATGCAAGATATCGTGCCAGGGCATCGCTACATATCTTCTATACAAACAAAAAAATTCAAAGGAGGCGGAGCAACATTTAAACGGGGAGATGTGTTGTTTGCACGGATAACACCGTGTCTGGAAAATGGAAAAATTGCTCAAGTTAAAAATATCAGTGGCGACATTGGTTTCGGTTCAACTGAATTTGTTGTGTTCAGAAAAAAAGAAGAGGTTTCTAATAGTGCCTATGTATATTATTTATCCATATCGGATGGTATTAGAAAACCTGCTGAGAAGAGTATGTATGGAGCATCGGGGAGACAAAGAGCTGACCTGGATGTTATAAAGAATATCGTATTAAAGGTTCCATCGCTATCTATTCAACAGAAAATAGTTTCCATTCTTTCCACTTATGACGACCTTATAGAGAACAATAATCGTAAAATAAAAATTCTGGAAGAGATGGCACAGACGATATACAGCGAGTGGTTCGTCAAGTTCCGCTTCCCAGGACACATTAAGGCTAATATGGTGAAGTCGGAGTTGGGTGAGATACCAGAGGGGTGGAGTATAAAGCAGCTCAATGACATTATAGATATACAGTCTGGCTTTGCTTTTAAGAGCGATACGTTCATAGATGATGGCAAATATGGGCTTATCACTATCAAGAACGTCCAAGATGGTAGGTTCGTTGCCGATTGTGATAGCAGGCTTCAAGCGATTCCAGATAAGATGCCAGGGTATTGTTTATTAAAGGATGGAGATATCCTGTTATCTTTAACAGGCAATGTCGGAAGAGTTTGTCTATGTTACGGAGACCATTATCTCTTGAATCAGCGTGTTGCCAAACTTGTGCCTAAGACTGAGATAGATAAAGCGTTCTCTTATTTTATGTATTTCCAATCACAGTTCAGAGCAAAATTAGAGAATATATCTACAGGTGTTGCTCAACAGAATCTAAGCCCAATTG
>JAQUSH010000068.1 GCA_028715225.1 Candidatus Aenigmatarchaeota archaeon
CAAAGAAGAAACAATACCAACATGATAAATCGCAACGATTAGTAATCACTATATTTCCTAAGCATGTATTAGACATGTGCTTATCGCACAAGCCGCAGTTCTGAGGACATTCTTTTGTCTGCACGCAACCAGAACCCTGAACTCTTTTTCCATCTGCTGCCCACTTTTCGGCCTTGTGATACATTTCTGCATCTTCCCAGTAAACTTCTGTGCATTCGCCATGTTCTGGGCATGTCTTGGTTATCCATATTTTTCCATCCTTCTCAAATATGGAAGCATCTAATGTCTTAAGGCACTCAGGACACAATGATCTTGTTTTCTTGAGTTCTTTCATAAAAATCATTCATCTGTAAAATATATAAACCAACTTAAACTTAATAAGTTTTGTGGTATCATGAAATTCGGTATATGCAAATGCTGTGGACGCATGGCAACGCAAACATGTTCTGTATGCGGCGGAACTGTCTGTATAAAATGCAATAATGCTTATGGATGTTTAGTCTGTCGCGGATTAGTTAAAAATAAATAAAAAAGAAGGGGAGGTTTACTCCCGTACTTCTTAAATAATTCCTTGAAGTGCTTCAACTAATTTGTCTCTTATTTCTGCATCTGCTGGGAATCCTAAAGAACTTTTGAATCTCTTCTGTCCATTAGGTGTTATGAATCCCTTAGATATAGAGATAAATTCAGTCTCGCTTTCTTCTGTTTTTGCAGTTTTTCGAGCTACTTCCAAGAACTTGTTTGGCCCAAACTTTATTTCCTTTGTGTCTTTTACTTCAAATTCTACCATTTTTTTTCTCCCTCCTTTTGTTTGATCATTAAGCCAATGTAACGTTTTCAACTTCTACTGATTCGACTCCGTCTATTTCATTAATCAAGCCTTCTATCTCATCTGTTCCGCCTTTGTCTGGAGTCATGACCAATATCTTAAGTATCTTTAATCCGAAAGCCATTGGTTCTATCTTGTAATCTTTAATCTCTACATTTTCTTTGATTTTAGTAACTACATCTTCTAGGTTAACTTCAGGAGAATTCGGCATTATTTTGATAGATATTAAAACATTTCCCATATCACTCAAGGTCCTCTAAATTTGCATTTCTCACATTCGTACTCGTTTACATTCTTTTTGCATTCAAAGCATCTTATAATAACTGACTCAGAACAATTTGGACATTTGAATTTCACAAACTTATTCTGTCCTACTAGGTTAATTCCGCATGTTGAACATTTCATTGTCATTCCATCACTTGTAAAATTAGTTGATGATTAAAAGTATTTAAAGGTTTCTTTCAAATGCTTTCTTATGAGTCGTCTTATCGGTATATGCGGGCCTTCTGGCTCAGGAAAAAGCACGATTTGTGAATATTTTTCAATCCGTGGAATAAGTCATCTCTCAATGGACAGTTTTTTTAAAACAAAGGAACAAAATAAAACTGGGGATTGGGATAATCCAAACGCATTAAATCTTGGAGAATTCATTGATACTCTTGGAAGCATAAAATACAAAAAGACTGATTATATATTTATCCCGGAATATGATAGAAAAAATAAAACCAGAACAGGAACAAAACTATTCAGAATAACGCCTGATGTTTTAGTAGAAGGCTTCTTGCTTTTTAATACAATTTATCATTCGTTAGATAAAAAAATATTCTTAGATCTTCCCAAAGAAATACAAAAAGAGAGAAGAAGAAAAAGATACGAATCTTTAGGAATGGAATTTGATGAAAATTATTTTGAAAATGTTGTATATCCGGCATTTGAACAGTATATCTTACCTTACAAAAGATATGCAGAATATGTTATAGATGCGTCAAAGGATTTTGATTTAGTTGTCAAAAAAGTTGCAGATATAATTAATGAATCGAAATCTTAATAAGCTATTTAAAGTTTCTCCACATTCTTAGTTTATGCCCAAAGTAAATCTTAGAAATTATGGAAGAAACGATTATGACGGCGGAACAAAATTATATACTAAAAACTGTCCTGGATGCAGATTTAATCTGCCACCTCCAATAAAGGATAGCGAAGCTTGTTACTGGGGAGAAGCTTGGAAATATTTGATAAAAACCGACAAACCGAGAAAATGTACATTACCGCTAAACAAAAGCCCGAGAGAAAAAAGTATGTTAGAATCTGAAACAATTAAGGCGAAGAGAGAACAATCCAGTAAATCACAGGATTTATCTGAACCTAGCGAAATATACCAGAAACCATTCTAAATGTTCACATCGACCAAAACCTTAATAAGCTATTTCATATAAACTTCTTATGTTATTTTTGTTATGGACTGAGTTTATACGAGCATTATGGATATTATTTCCTGCCTTTGCTGCAAACTGCTTTCCAACTTTCATAAGAGTATACGGAATAAAAGGACATCCAATAGATTTTGGAAAATCTTACAAAGGAAACAGGTTATTCGGCGAAGGAAAAACAATTGAAGGTTTTTCTTTAGGTTTAGTAGCTGGATTTCTGGTTGCTCTAGCAGAGTTAGGTCTTTATCCATATCTGAATGCATATGCAAATCAGTTTGATGTTTCTCTATCATCATTGACAATACTAATATGTTTTCTGATACCGCTTGGAGCATTAACTGGCGACCTGATTAAAAGCTTCTTCAAAAGACGCTTAGGAATTCAGAGAGGAGGAAAATTAATGGGATTTGATCAGTTGGATTTCGTAGTCGGCACAATCATATTCACTTCCTTATTTATTGATTACACGCTGTTAATGGTAATCTGGATGTTCTTATTTAGTTTTGTAATACACAGAATGTCATCAATCATAGGATATATATTAAAAATAAAGAGGGAACCATGGTGAGATTTGATCTTCATTCGCATACAACTTACAGCAAGCATCATTTCTGGGGAAGAGATGCGCTAAATACCCCGCAGGAGATGGTAAAGTCTGCAATGAAACGTGGTCTTAGCGGATTAGCTATAACTGATCACCAAACTGTCAAAGGAAGCCTAGTTGCGCAAGAATATGTAAGATCTAGAAAATTAAAATTCAAAATCATAACAGGATTGGAAATAAAAACAACTTCTGGAGATTTACTTGGGCTGGGAATAAAAAAAGACGTGCCTGACAATCTTAGTGTTGAGGAATCCATAAAAAGAATTCATGATTTAGGCGGATTAGCTGTTGCGCCTCATCCTTACGGAGAATTTGGAATGAGAACATGTTTAAAGGAGAAGGCGATCAAGGCAGACGCAATAGAAGTTTTCAATGCTGGAAGCTGCAGGGCATTCCAGAATAAAAAAGCATTAGATCTTGCTGAGAAATACAAAAAGTCATTTTCAGCTGGAAGCGACGCGCATTATTACAGAGACGTTGGAAACGCTGGAATAATATGCGAAGGCGATCCGTTAGAGGCAATCAGAAAAAATAAAGTGAAAATATTTGGAATGTACACTCCATTGAATCATATTGCAATGCTAACTATGAAAAAGTTCAAAAGATCAATCAAATACAGGATTCTAAGAAAGGATGTTAAAATAGTTTAAAGCGATATCTATTCCGTAATAGCTGACAGTTACAATAAACGTATATCTCATTAATTTTCCAGCTAGGCATGCTGCATAAAATTTTCTGACATCATATCCGATAATTCCAGAAAACATTCCCATGACATCAACTGGTATTATTGGCAAAAATGAAAAAAATGTTATAACGACCCAACCTTTGTATTTCTGAAATAGTTTTTCTAGTTTGTTTAGTTCCTTCTTGTATTTTTTTACAGCTATCTTTTTTCCACCTATTCCTATGAAATAACCAGTCAGTTCTCCTATTGATGATCCAAAAGCTGCGCATAGAATTATCAGTATCGGATTCATTTTCAGCGCAACTGCTAGAATTACTACAGCTGAAAGCGGAAATGTTGGAAGCATCACAGAACCAGAAGATATCATGGCAACTATGAATATTCCGGCATAACCAAATGTTGCTATTGTGCTCTGAGCCCATTGCAAAAATGTTGCTGCTGTTATCATTTCAATTCCCTGAAAATATGCATAAATCTTTGCATGAAAGTAATCAGTGAAAGTGCTAGCATGACAAGTAT
>JAQUSH010000069.1 GCA_028715225.1 Candidatus Aenigmatarchaeota archaeon
TAAATAAATGTGATGTTGAATGTAAGGCAGAAACTGACTGTCCTGCAGACGAGACAAGTGATCAATTTTGTAGCGGAAATAATATCATGGAAACAAGCACCGATAATTCTTGTTCATCTTACCAATGTTCCTCTGTAACACAGGACAATGTTGTTCAATCATGCTCTTATCAATGCCAAGATGTTGTAGGAAGTGACGCTATATGTATTGACAAAGTCTGTGATTCTGGGGAAAAGATGTGTAGTGAAGATGGAAATATTCTTTTATGCGCAGATAATAAATGGACTGCAAGTGGAGAATGTCCTTATGGGTGTGAAGAAGGGACTTGTAAGTCTTTCTATACAACTAAATCATTTATTTGGATAGTCGTAGGATCACTTTCCGCATTAATTATTTTAGTAGTCATTATGATCGTCCTTGTAAAAAAGAGAAAAAAGTGATTTTTACTCTTATTTAGTTCCTCTCTTTTAACCTATTGGGAACATTAAATTTATAATCCCTCTTTCCCTTTATAAACAAGGTTAAAATGGGGTTGCTAAAAAACATGAAAAAAATAACAATTGTAAGCCTTTTCCTATTTTTTTCTGTATTATTTTTACTCTCTGGTGTTTCTGCTACTGGTGTTTCAACCTGTTCAACAATATCTTCTTCAGGAACTTATGATGTTACAGGTAACTTAAATTGTTCTGGTGATGGAATTATAATAAACGCCAATGATACATTACTTGATTGTCATGGATATACTATAAATTATTCTTCAAACGGGGGGGCTAATGAAAGCGGTATTGAGGTTGGATTGAATGGAAAACTTCATAATGTTACTGTAAAAAACTGTAAAATTGAACAGACTAATCACGCAACATCAGCTAATTATCGTCAAGGAATGATTATTTATGATTCTACTAATATCACAATTTTTAATAACACTATCCATACTTATGCTGGTAGTAGCCAGGGAATAGAGATGTGGGGGGCTTCCCAAACAACTTCTAAAAATAATAATCTTTCTTCAAACACTATTACCACAGAAGGAATTGATCAAGTTTCATGTATGAAGGTTGCAGATTATTCTTATTTAGCAAATGTTGAAAACAATGTTTTAACCTGTACTGGAAGCGGTATTTTCACTTGGGATGGTGCGGACAGTCTTACAATTTCATCAAATAATATATCTTCTTCTGGAGATTGCGTATTAGACATAAGATATTCAGACAATAGTATCTTTTCAAATAACAACATAATGAACTCTCTTTGTGGAGTATATGTAGATTCTGCATCATTAAATAACCAATTTATAGATAATGATGTGAATGCTACAAATTATGCTGTTTTTGTTAATTCTGGTTGTAATAATTACACCTTTCAAAATAATGTCATAAGGTCTTCTGGTGCAGATGGAAGTTACAATTTTCGTATTGATTCAACAGATAATTTATTGATTGGAAACACTTTTACGGAAGATGGATCTGCCGATAATGTTTTTCTTAATACAGGATCAGAAGTTAACGTTTCTTCAAACACTTTTTATGGAGGTGATGCTTCATTATATCTTTTTGGCGGAGGGCATTGGATTTACAATAATAACATGACAGATCACCTTGAATCATATGGCTCAAACTCAATTTTGAATAACAATATTTCTCTTGATGATGTGTCTGGCGTATCATATGCACTTTATAATTCTGGGTCTTATACAAACATCACAGATAATTCAATATCAACCTTGACAAGCACAACTTGGGGCATCTTCATAATAACTGGTGACTTTGTAAATATCACTGGGAATACAATTGATGTTAATACCGTATCATCAGAAGCGGTTAGAATTAAAGATACATCAACAAATAACACTTTTGAGTATAACACCATTGAAGGAAATGGAACTGGAATTTCAGTTGATTCCAATTACAATATTATAAGACATAATGTCATAAACTCTGTTGGGACAGGAGATATGTATTATGGAATGGTTTTTTCTGGTTCTTTTTCAGTTACAGGAAATCTTATTCAAAATAATACAATAACTTCTTCTGATTCATATGCCTTGATTATCAATGACAATAATCACGATAATAATTTTTATGATAACAATATAACAAGAACAAGCTTGGGAACTGCGGTACTATTTGATAACACTGCTCAAAATAATACAATGGAAAACAATACAATCTCTTCTCAACAAGATGCTCTTTGGTTTGACCCAGATACCGACGGAAATAGGGTAATAGGAAATAATATCACCTCTGTTGAATCTGGAATTTATGTTACTAATGGTGTTTTTAATTTAACAATTCAAAGAAACATATTTAATAGCACTGCAGGAGAAGGAATTATGATTTCTGCAAGTTCAAACAACCATTTAATTGAATATAACACAATTAATTCTTATGACGAAGGAATTTATATTTATTCTTGGTCTGAAAATCCAATAATTCAGCATAACACAATCACAAGCACAAATAAAAGAGGTATAAATTTATTAGATGAGAATGACAATGCAATTATCTATAACAATACAATAACCACGAGCATAGAAGATGGAATTTATATTTTTGATACCACTAATACAAATATCTCTCTTAATACTATTATCTCTGGAAGAAATGGAATATATGTTGAACAAGGATCATTAAATCTTATTGATAATAATGACATAACAAGTTCTTACTCTGGTGTTTTAATGGAAGCTTCTAATAATAACAATATTACCAACGGAAAAATAAATACTACGGATAATTCAGCTAATGACGCTGGAATAAAGTTGAAGTCTTCTCTAAGAAATCGTATTGAAAATATGGATATATATGTTTCTATAACTCCTGGTGAAGGAATTTATCTTTTAGATACTTCTGAGGGAAATATTATTCTTAATACAACTATAACTTTTGACCCTACGATTTATGGATTTGGGATTTTCTTTAATTCAGATAACAATAATGCCACAAACGTTAGAATAACAAAAACTTTTGCTTCAGCATTTACATATTTATCATCAGATTATTGCATCTTGTTTAGGGATGCTAATGGAAATGTAGTTTCAGATTCAATATTAAATTGTACCAATTCGGTTGATATCGCAGTTAGGGGGGCGATTGCTGAAAAAAATTATGTTGTCAATACAACTTTTAATTCATCAGAAACTGTTTGGCATTCAACAGAAACTTCTGAGATATTAAGTGTTCAGTGGTATTTAGATGCACAGGTAAATGATACTCTCGGTTCTCCTATTGAAAATGCTACTATATCAATTTATTCTTTGACTGGAACTATTGAAAAGGTTCAAAATACTTCTGTAAATGGATCAGCTTCAAAGTTAAGAATGACTGAGTATGAACAAAATGCAACAACCAAGACCTTTTTAACTCCTACTACTGTGAATGTAACTTCCTCTCTCTATTATACAAATTCAACTTCTTTTAACCTAACCTCATTACACAATGTTGATTATGATTTCACTCTTACATTAGATACAACTCCTCCATCTATTTCTATTGATAATATCTCAACTTCTGATGGGAGCAGAAATTTTAATTTTAATGCTACAATGTCAGATACAAAACCAATGACTTGTAAATATTCAATTTTTGATTCTAATGGAACAATAGATGGATCTAATGTGAATGTATCCTTTACCTGTAATTCAAATCCCATATCTGCAACAACTTCTGTTTTTGGAACGTTCAATTTAACTGTTTATTCAAAAGATTCGGCAAATAATGAAAATTCAACTTCACAAAGTTTTACAACTTCAGCGGTTGTAACTCCTGGAGGCGGGGGAGGATCAATTATTGAAGAAGTTGAAAAAATTCCAACTATCGCCCTTAAGCAAATTGATAGCACTGTTTTATATTCTGAATTAGAAAGGGCAGTTTTTTATGCAAGGATTAATACATATTGTTCTATTAAACAAACAGAGCAGACATTGGCAATTCAGGATTTTTCTGGAGAATGTTCTCTTAAAAAATCAGATGTAGAAACTATTCAGGGAACTTTATATTCTGAAGGTTTTACTGTTACCT
>JAQUSH010000070.1 GCA_028715225.1 Candidatus Aenigmatarchaeota archaeon
GTTCGTTGTTTCCAAATAGGACATGGGCTACTTCATGAAGAGTGGAAATTATGGATGGCTTCTTGTGATTAATAGATATTATAAAGTTGTTTGCGTAATAATCTAATCCATCTTTAGCTACTTTTATATTTTTTCCTCTAAGGCTGGTTAAACCTTTGGCTAACTCTGCTAAATCATCTATCTTTTCTTCTTTCGTTTTTACGCTCCATTGTCCATTGAAGTTTTCCTCTTTCCATTTTTTCATAAATTCTATTTCTTCTGGAGTAAATTCTACTTTTTGTTTTAGTATTTCCTCTTTTGTCGGGTACATATGTTTAGTGGCATGAATGATCTTCAACTTTTTCTTCCTCCTTTTCGTCCAATAATAATGTTATAGCAGAAGATTGTTTAATCTCTTTTGCTCTTTCTAATATTCTTCTAAATTCATTGAGATAATAGTCTACATCAAATTCTACTAGGGCTGAGTTTTCATTTAATTCATCATACATTATCTCCATTATTTGGTTTATGTCATCGGTTATTTCGGAATATTTTTCTATCCTTTCGTTTTCTTCTTCTATCTCTTCTTGGGTTGTATCTTTATTATAGTGATATCCGTCATCTGTATTCCCATATATAGACCTATCAGAGCCGTTGAATTCAAAGCTTTTCGTAATTTCAGTTGGCTCAGTCGCTGGCTCTTCTTTATATGCCATCTTTCTCTTCGTGATATTAGCTGTAATTGGGTCTAGCATATAAAGCATATATGGCTTTATTTCATCTCCTTTCCCTTCTGAACTTAACCTTATCTCTCCTCTGCTATTGCTTAAATTTAGCGGGTTGTCTTTCCTGCCAAATATTATTTTTTCGACCTTTTTGCTTTCTTTGTTTATTTGTAGGCCTAAGAAAGCACAAGAGCCTAATACTCCTACCGTATCTATTTGTCCCTCCATAAATCTAGCTATCTCAATTGCTACACATTCTGAATCATTGAATTTTAATTCACCATCTTCTTTCTTGACTCTGTAATATGTTGTACTTACTTCTAGATAAGCGGTGGTATATACAAACCCCAATTCCGTATGAGCCTTATATAAATCATCTTCGTTTCTGATTATCCCATTATGCATTATTAGATAATCATATTTTAAAGAACCATTGCTTACTGAAATAGGATGAGTTTGGTCAATCTTGTTGTCAGTTGATGTTGGTGAGCGGTGATGCATTAAGATGATTGGAGATTGATTTATATGTAAATCAAACATCATCTTTATCGGTTCGCAAGCTCTAAAAATATTCTTTAATATTCCTTTTTTATCAACTGTTACAATGCCAAATCCTTTGCTCCCTCTCGTATATTGGTCCTCATATTGATTCAGAACCCATTCGTTTACACTCACTTTATTTTTACCGAGCAGGTTAAATGCTCCTATTATTCCACACATAGTTTATTTGTTTACTAATGATATGTTTCGTTTAAGGCTTCTTCTATGGCCTCATTTAAATCTACTGTTGGATCTGGATTCTCTTGGGATAAATTCTCAGTTGTATTGTTAAGTGTATCTCTTGTCTGCTCTAGTTCCCTTTCAATTAAGTCGTGAAGGCTGAATATCTGGTTCCTCAGCATTAGTTGATAGTTGCTATCTCCAGATTTCTTCCCATCTTTTTTAGCTTTCTCCATTATGGCATTGAAAATTTTGAATTTTTCCGTATTACTTTTTCCAATTTTTAAATCTTTTATAATTTCTCCTTCGGATATAATTTTCTTTTTGCCTTTCTCAATGTCATAAATGAGTTTAATCAGAGATGAGGTGTCTCCCTTTATTCTCATATTATATGGGATTCCTATGGCGAGAATATTATTTTTTTCTACCAATCCTTCTGCCCAATTGATTCTTCCCTCTCTATATTTGGAACATTCATCTCTGTGGGCATTAGCTGCCTTCTGGGCCATTTTTTTATAATATGTCTGGACTCCAATAAGGTCGACTAAGCCAGTGAAGTCTTTGCTCTTGCATTTAACATCTCCTTTTTCATCTATGACTACAAAATCTGAAAATTCTTTTGATAACCCGAATAGGAAATATCTTTTATTCAAATGCCAATTGAAAGCAACTATCTTCTCTGTCAATGTTTTTGCAAATGTAGATACTTGTGTATCATTATTAAACGGCATGCTTATTAGATTACTGTTTTCATCTATATCTTTTTTCAAAGCTCTTTTGACGAATTCCTTTTTGCTCATTAGTTCTTTTTTGTTGAAATTCATCTTGCCTCCAATTCCCCAGCCTACAGCCATATCATAGTTTACTTTCCTTTTGTCTTTTAAAACCTTTCTAAAATTCAAAATATAATCTATTTCTTTCTTGTATACTGGATAATATTTGAAAGTTTTTACAGCTTTTTCAATGTCAGATGTTATCTTCTTGGTTAAAGTCATGAAATCTGTTAAGGCCAATGTTTGAAGAGCTTCACCTTGCTCTTTCGTCTTTAAGATTAAATTATCGAATTTATCTATTCCGCCGTTTGTTTCTGTCGCCTCATAGAATACAGTTGCTAGATAAGCTAAAGTTGAACAAGCTATCTTCGGGGTAGTCATCCATTCAGCAGTCGGAGTCCTAAATTCAAATGTCTTTGAAGTAGGATGTTCGACTCGGTGGTCGCTCATTTCTCCATATCCATTATTTAATCTAGCTTGGATATTTATCTTATTTTCTCCTAATAAGATTGGAAGAAAGAACGAAGACATTACTCTAGATATCTTGTGTATATCTTTTTGATATTTGTTTTGGTCTTTTAATTGAAAATGAATATGGCCTCCTACTGGAGCTCCCATTGATAGAGTTGTGAGTGTAAATATCTCTAGTTTTTGTCCAGCTACTAGCAATATTCTTCTGAGATTATTTACAATTCCAGCTGGTGTATTAGCTGGCTCTGGCCTGATTTCTCCAGTGCTTGATGCTCCATCCCATCCTATATTTCCGCTTTTTCCAATATCAAATCCCATACTCTCTTTTACTATATTCTTTTTTCTCTTTTCTTCGCTATCCATTCCATCGAAAAAGTCTTCAAGAATTCCCCCAGCATCCATTCTATTGCCCTGAGAAATGATATTAAACTCTGGATCTGCTCCTATCAAAAACGGAAACCCTTTTTTGTTACTCATATAACGTTCTCTTTAAGTTCTTTGTTAATAAAGTCCATGGTCTCCTTTATAAATTCGATAACATGGTCTTTTTTCTCTATTATGAACTCAGCTCTTTTTTTCTTGCCAAGAGCTGTTTGGCCTTCATCAGCACTGAATAAATCTATATTGCTTTTTCCAGCGCTGATGACCGCTTTTTTAGCGGATTTAAACAGTCTTAATACCATAATTAAAAGTTTATTAATTCTTTTTTTATTAAGTGAGCTCCACATATAGGGCATATTTTATCTGTGAATAAACCCTGTGGGCTCGCTATTATTTGTTCTTCTTTTACTGCTATGGAATTACCGCAATCACATATCACTCCATAGCTGCGACTATATCTCATTGGAGGTCTTCCGTTTGCTTCTTCTATTTTATTATTTAGAACCTGATTTTCTTCTATTCTCATGAATCCTCCATTTAGCTCTACTGGTCTGATATTTGGGGTAAAAGTTTCTAAATCATTACTTCCTCTTCTTCTTATTTCTGAGGGAGGCGGAGGAGTTTCTCCTTGTTCTATGGCCCATCTGCGCAGTCTTCTGTCATGGCTGGTTGTCCTTTCTCCATTTTCTTCTTCTATTATTATGTTGTCTAAATCTATCTCTTCACCGCAATGCTGGCATAAAAAATTTATTCTGTCTCTTTCATCATCATTTATATTAATTTCATTTTCTTCTAGCTCAGTTTCTTCTACTTCTCCATATTGATTTATTTCCAAGCCAGCAGCCCCAACCTCTGTTCCCCATTGAGTAATCTCAGTTCTATAATTTACTGCTTCTAATTCTTCTCCGCAAGATGGACATAAAAGTCTAGGCATACTATAGGTTTATTATTTTATAATTTCTGTGG